>NZ_JBFAAF010000008.1:0-148506 GCF_040639595.1 Micromonospora sp. NPDC023814 | reverse complement strand
CGACACCGCCGGCAGCAGCGGCTCGACCACCGCCATCAGCTGCTCCTCGGCGACCACCGCCTCGGCCAACGCGAGGGCGTGCGGCCGCTCGTACGCCCGGGCGGCCGGGCGCGGGGCCGACCCCGCCGGGAGCCGTCACCGCCCCCGCCGCGGGCGGCCCGTGCCGACGACCTCCTGCCCTGCGGGGACGAGCCGGTCGGCCGGGGCGAGCCCGTCGGCCGGGCCGGGTCGGGCGGCCGGGCGTCGCGGGGCGGGGATCCGGGCCACCGGCGGGGGGCTGAGGGTGCGGCCGTGCCAGAGGTAGCCGCCGGCGAGCAGGGTGGCCAGGCCGATCAGGGCGAAGAGCAGGCGGTAGTCCAGCACCCCGACGAGCAGCGCCCCGGCGCCGATGGAGAACGCCTGCGGGCCGCTCACCACGGCCTCCGAGGCCGCGGCGACCCGGCCGAGCAGCCCGGGCGGGGTGCGCCGCTGGATGAGCGTGTGCAGGCCGACCATGGTCAGCGGCAACGACACCCCGGCCAGCAGCACCGCGACGAAGCCGAGCCAGAGGTTCGGGTACGTCAGCGCCAGCGAGGCCGGCCCGAAG
This sequence comes from Micromonospora sp. NPDC023814, assembly GCF_040639595.1. Taxonomy (NCBI): domain Bacteria; kingdom Bacillati; phylum Actinomycetota; class Actinomycetes; order Micromonosporales; family Micromonosporaceae; genus Micromonospora; species Micromonospora sp. NPDC023814. The sequence continues at coordinate 147,920 of NZ_JBFAAF010000008.1, read as the reverse complement.
AACGCCACCCCGGCGGCGAGCGTGCCCACCTCGCCCGCCCGGCGCACCACCGCCGGGGAGAGCAGCCCGCCGACCAGCCCGCCGACCCCCTGCACGGTGACCAGCACGCCGACGAACGCGGCGTCCCGGCCGAGACCCCGGTCGACGTACGCGAAGATCAGCGACTCGCTGAAGCCCATCGCCAGCGAGCCCAGCCCGTAGCCGAACAGCGCCCGGCGCAGCGCCGGCTCCCGGGCCAGGTGCCGCAGCCCGGCGCCCACCTCCGCGAGCCAGCGCGACCCGGACCCGGCGGGCGGTGACTCCGTCGTCCGCAGCGCCCCGACCACGGCTGCCGCGGACAGGAACCCGACCATCCCGATCGCGGCCAGCATCCACCCGCCGAGGGCGGCGTAGAGGCCGGCGCCGGCCAGCGGGCCGATCAGCCGCAGCCCCTGGCGTACGGTCTGGAGCACGCCGTTGGCGTCGGCCAGCAGGTCCAGCGGCACGAGCTGCCGGATCAGGCCGCTGAGCGCGGCGCTGAGCGTGATGTACGACAGGCCGTACAGGGCCGCCACCGCGTAGATGATCCACACGTCGGCCCGGTCGCGGACGGCGAACAGCGGGGTGAGCAGCACCGCCGTCACCAGGTTCGCCGCCACGAAGAACGGGCGGCGCGGGTAGCGGTCGACGAACCACCCGACCAGCGGGGCCAGTGTCATCGGCGCAATGACCGCGAAGATGGTGGCTCCGGCCAGCCCGTCCGACCCGGTCAGGTCCTTCACCCAGATGGCGAGGGCGAGCAGCAGGATCGACTCGGCGGCCATGCTGGCGAGCAGGCCGCCGAAGAGCAGGCGGAAGTCCGGGCGGCGCAGGACGGTGCGCATGGGGTCCCTCCGGCGGGGTGGTGCGCGCCTCGGCGCGGTCGGGAGTCGCACGGTCGGGTCGGGACGGCGTCGTACCGGCCGCCACGCCCTTCCACGGTCCTCTTTTCTGCGAGACACGCCCCCGCCGGGACCTCCGGCGGGGGCTGCGCCGTCCATACTGACCGTGGGGGGCGAACTTCATACAGTTACCGTCGCGTCTGTGGCGGTCCACGGAAAAGAGGACGCCGTGCCTCCTGCCTCACCCAGCCCGATCCTGCGCCGTCGCAGGTTGGGCACCGAACTGCGCCGGTTGCGCGAGGCCAGCGGTCTCACCGGGGACCAGGTCATCGAGCGGATCGGCTGGGCCTCCGCGTCCAAGTTGTCCCGCCTGGAGAACGGCCGCAGCCGTCCGGATCCCGACGACGTCCGCGTCCTGCTCGACCTCTACGGCGCCGAGCGAGCGCTGCGCGAGGAACTCCTCGGCATCACCCAGGAGGCCGGCGACATACGCGGTTGGCTGAAGAACTACCCGGTGATGACCCAGCAGCAGCGCAGCTTCGCCGAGCTGGAGGCGGGCTGCGCGGAGATCTCCGAGTACAACCCGGTCCTGGTCCCGGGCCTGCTCCAGACGCCGGACTACGCGTCGGTGCGGATCGCCTCGGCCCGCCAGGTCGACGAGGAGGCGGGCGACCCGGAGGCCGGGGAGGACATCGACACCGAGGTGCGGGCCCGGCTGGCCCGCCAGTCGCTGCTGACCCGCACGCCCGACGCGCCCCGCTACACGGCGGTGCTGGAGGAGGCGGCGCTCGGCGTCCGGACCGCGCCGCCCGAGGTGCTGCGCGAGCAGTTGGGGCAGCTCTGCGAGCTGGCGATGCTGCCGAACATCACGCTGCACGTGCTGCCCCGCGACACCCAGATCGGCACCTGGTACCTCCCGCCGACGGCGTTCTCCGTCTACCGGTTCGCGGACCCTCTCGATCCGGAGACGCTGGCCATCGAAGGGGGGTTCACCGACGTCATGTCGACCGAGGTAAACGCGCTAAATCGCTATAAAGTGGTGTTCGAGTGGTTATGCACGGCGGCGCTCTCCGCATCGGACACCCTCTCCTGGCTGATCGAGGCGACGGGACGGCTGCCCGGCACGGCGACCGCGCCCACGGTGGCGTACGGGTCGGCAACGGCGCCGACCCAACGCCGCCGGCACTCCGGGCGCCTGACGGAACGGTGATCACGGGGGACCACCGTCGGGTCGTGCGACGCCACTCGTTCCATCGGTGCAGTTCACCTCAGGAGTGAGACCATGAACCAGATCCGCAACACGCCGTCCGTCCGCGCGCGGCTCGCCGACGCCCCGTGGCGCAAGAGCACGCGCAGCCAGACCTCGAACTGCGTCGAGGTCGCGCCACTGGGGACGGGGCCGGCCGCGGTGGCCCTGCGGGACAGCAAGGACCAGGGCGGCCCGGTACTGCTGTTCAACCGGGCGGGCTGGCTGGGCTTCATCGCCGGCGCCAAGAACGGACAGTTCGATCTGAACTGATCCGCCGACCGTCGCGGGGCCGCCGGCACGATGCCGGCGGCCCCGCCGCGTCTCCGGCCCGCGTCCGCGTTGACCAGGCATCCGCTGATCGGACGAGGCTCCGCACCGATCGTCGTGTTTCACTTGCTGAGACCCTCGGGCGGCGTAGCATGGCGACAGAGTGACGTGGAACTTCCACCCGTTCCCCGCCGTCGCGGTTCATCCGGAGACCCACATGCGTTTCCTGATCGTTCGCACCGACATCCGCGCCGCCGCCGACGTGGACATCGTCGCCGCCTGGGCGTGCGGTGGCCGCCTGCGGGACGAGACCACCACGCCCGAACCACGCCGACAGATCGTGCACGCCGAGGACCGGGACGCCGCGCTGCTGCTGGCCCGGGCCCTGTCCACGGTGGGCGCGGTCCGCTCCGGGAAACAGCGGGTCAAGGTGCTCCCGCTCGACGAGCCGGCCCTCGGCTGGCGAACACGAAGCGACCGGGGCAGCTGACCCGTCCGAGACGTCCGTCGTGGCCGACCGGCTCCCCCGCCGCGTTCCTTGCCCCGCCGACCACGACGGCCCGTGTTCCCGGCCCGTGACCGTCGCGGCAACGGCGGCCACGGGCCGGGACCGCACGTCCACGCGGTCACCGGCCCGGCCTCGCAGGTGCCGGTTCAGCAGTGGCCGTCGAGCCAGCGGTGGATCAGGAACAGTGCGATGGACGACCGCGGCGGCAGGACCAGCCGGGCGCCGCCCACCTCCACCGGCCGCCCCGCCAGGGCCGCCCCGATCTCGGTGCGGGTGAACCACCGGGCGTACGCGATCTCCGCCGGGTCGAGCCGCACCGGGTGCTCCGGGTCGGCCGTGGCGAGGAAGCCCAGCATCAGCGAGCCGGGGAACGGCCACGCCTGGCTGCCCGCGTACGCGATGTCCTCGACCGGGACGCCGACCTCCTCGCGGACCTCGCGCAGCACGGCGGCCTCGGCCGACTCCCCCGGCTCGACGTAGCCCGCGAGGCAGGAGAAGCGGCGCTCGCCGGGGGTCTGCGGCCAGGTGGCGTTGTTGCCGAGCAGGCACCGCCCGCCCGTCCCCGGCACGCCGTCGTGCACCAGCACGATCATCGCCGGGTCGGTACGCGGCCAGATCCGCTCCCCGGCCCGGTCGACGCGGGACCAGCCGGCCTCGTCCACCTCCGTCGGATGCCCGGTGGCCGACGAGTAACGGTGCCGCAAGTGCCAGTTGACCAGCGCCAGCGCGGTGGTGAACAGCCCGGCGTCCCGGTCGACCAGCAGGTGACCGACCTCGCGCAGGTGCGCCGGCCGGGCGCCGGGCACCGCCGGCAGCGGGGCGTCCACGGCGAAGACCGGCACGCCGTCGGGCTCGACGCCGAGGAACATCGGGGACGCCGCCGGCGGCAGGTCGGCCGAATCCAGCAGCACCAACGCCGGCGGCGACGTGTCGGTGCGCACGAGCGCCCGGCCCTCGTCGCCGGAGTCGAGCACCAGCACCCGCGCCCCGGCCCACGCCTGCGCCAGCCACTCCGGGTCCGTGCGCCGGTGCGCCGCCCGGTCCAGGGTGGAGCGGGCCAGCGGCGGCGTGGGCTCCCCGCTCACGGCCGCGCCGGCTCGGTGACGACCGGGGTGAGCGCGGCGAGCTGCGGTGCGATCCGCTCGGCGTCGCCGAGCACCACGGTCACCGCACGGGCCGGGGCGAGGTAGCGGGCCGCCGCCTCGGCCACGTCGGCCACGGTGGCCTTCGCCAGCCGGGCGGCGTGCTCGGCCAGGAACTCCAGCCGCAGCCCGTTGCCGGCGTACGCGCTGGTCAGCGAGGCCAGCCCGGCCTGGGTGGACATGCCGAGCTGGAGGGTGCCGAGCGCGTACTGGCGGGCCTGTTCCAGCTCGTCCTCCCGGGGCGGGAGGCTGGCCAGCCGGCCCAGCTCGTACGTCGTCTCCAGCAACGCCGGCCCGGTGACCTCGGTGGCCACCTCGGCGGCGGCGACCAGCACCGACCCGGCCACCGAGTGCTCGACGAGCGAGTGGGGGCCGTAGGTGTAGCCCTTGTCCTCGCGGATGTTCTCCACCCAGCGGGAGGAGAAGTAGCCGCCGAAGAGCAGGTTGGCCAGTTGCAACGCGGCGTGGTCGGGATGGGTGCGGGGCACCGCCGGCAGCGCGATGCGCAGCGAGGACTGCACCGACCCCGGCCGGTCGACCAGCAGCAGCGGCCCGGGCTCCAGCGGCGGGGCGGGCGGCAGGTCGGCGGTGTGCCCGGCGCCGTTCCACACCGACAGGGCCTTCTCGGCGGCGTCCAGCGCCCGCTCCGGCTGCACGTCGCCGACCAGCACCAGCACCGCGTCGGCGGGGTGCACCCGCTGGGCGTGCAGGGTGCGCAACACCCCCGGCCGGACCGCGCGGACCGCCTCCGGGTCCGGGGTCTGCACCGCGTACGGGTGGCTGCCGTAGACCCGCTTGAGCAGCGCGGTGCGGGCCAGGTGCGAGGGCTGGCTCTGCGCGACCTGGATCCGGTCGACCAGCCGGTCCCGCTCGGTCGCCACATCCTCGTTCGGGTAGGTCGCGCCGGTGAGCACGTCGGCGAGGATCTCCAGCATCCGGTCCAGCCCGGTGACCAGGCCGGCGCCGGAGAGCATCAGCCGGTCCGGGTCGATCCCGGCGGACAGCCCGCCGCCGACCTTCTGCAGCTCGGCGGCGATCTGCACGCTGGACATGCCCTCGGTGCCGGAGAGCAGGGTCTGGGCGAGCATCGCGCCCCGGGCGAGGTGGCTGCGGCCGAAGGGCATCCAGAGCCGCAGCTCGACCAGGGGCACCGCCGGCCGGCGTACGGCGATCACGGTCAGCCCGTTGCCCAGCATGCGCTCGGCCTGCTTCGGCAGCTTGAGCCTGCGGTTCGGGCCGAGCGGCGGCAGCTCCCGCGGCCCGGCCTGTGCGGTCGCCGTCACCTGACCACCCTTCGTTCGCGACTGCGGGGCTCGCAAACCCGGCTCACTCCTCGCGCTCATCGGGCGCCTCCGGCGATGACCTCGATGGACGCGCGGCGCTCGGGCCGCAGGGTGGCCGCGGCGGCCCGGACCTGCTCGTCGGTGACCTCGCCCACGAGCCGGGGCAGGTCGTTGAGCAGCCCCGGCTCGCCGCGCTGCTGCTCCAGGACGGCCATCCGCAGCGCCCGGCCGAGCACCGCGTCGGTGTCGCGCAGCAGGTGGGTCGCCATCCGGGCCTGGGTGCGGGCCAGCTCGCCCTCCGTCAGACCGTCGGTGGCCAGCCGGTCCAGCTCCTCGTCGATGGTGCGCAGCACCTTGTCCACGTCCCCGCCGGGCGGCAGGTGCGCCTGGAGCAGCAGCGCCGTCGGGTCCCGCACGTCGAACGGGTCGCCCATGAAGCCGAGGTAACCGCCGAGGCTGGTCACCGCCCGGTCCCGCTGCACCAGCCGCTCCACCAGCCGGGAGGCGTCGCCGTCGGTGAGCACCTCGGCCAGCACGACGTACGGCAGATAGCCGGCGAAGTCGGTGACCGGGTCGGGCACCCGCCAGGCGCCGGCCACCGCCGGCAGCGGGGCCAGCCTGTCGGTGTACGAGGTGCGCCGCTCCGCGGTCAGGTCGGGCTCGGCGAAGTCGGGCCGCTCCGGCGCGGGCCGGGCTGGCACGTCGCCGAAGTGCCGCTCGACCAGCGCGGTCGCCTCGGCGACGTCGATGTCGCCGCTGACGGCCAGCACCGCGTTGCCGCTGGCGTAGTAGCGGCGGAAGAAGTCGGCGGCGTCGGCGACGGTGGCCGACTCCAGGTCGACGAAGGAGCCGTAGCCGTCGTGCGCGTTCGGGAAGGTGTCGAACATGACCGGCGGCAGGGTCAGCCAGGGGAAGCCCCCGTACGGCCGGTTGAGCACGTTGACCCGGATCTCCTCCTTGACCACGTCGACCTGGTTGCGCAGGTTCTCCTCGGTCAGCCGCGGGCCGCGCATCCGGTCGGCCTCCAGGAACAGCGCCCGCTCCAGGGCGTTGCTCGGCAGCGTCTCGAAGTAGTCGGTGTAGTCGAGGTGGGTCGAGCCGTTGAAGGTGCCGCCCGCCCCCTGCACGTGCCGGAAGTGGGCCAGCTTCTCCAGGTTCTCCGAGCCCTGGAACATCAGGTGCTCGAAGAGGTGGGCAAAGCCGGTGCGCCCCTCCGGTTCCGAGCGGATGCCGACGTCGTAGACCACCGCCACCCCGATCACCGGGGCACTGCGGTCGGGGGTCAGGACCACCCGCAGGCCGTTGTCGAGGGTGAACCGCTCGACCGGGTACTTCGTCGCTGGAATTCTCGATCTCCGCGCCGCCACGGGATCGACCCTAGCGCGTCGGCACCCGCGCCATCGCCGACCTTCGGCCAGCCGCTGCGGCCGGCGCACCACCCGGCGCGCCCGCCGGTCCCCGAGGCCGGCGGCGACGCCGGGGCCGGAGGCCGTAAAACCCATTCAACAGGCAGAGATTGCCGCCTTTGCTGAGACGCCAGTCCCGCCATGTGGTTGACCCTTGACGCCAGCTCACCAACTGACCCACTCTTCCTACTAACTAAGTAGGAATACTGCGGATTGGATGGACGATGAGACGGCTCCCCTTGCGTCGGTTGGTCTCCCTGGCCACCCTCGCCGTCGTCGGCGCGGCGACCCTGGGCACCGCCGCCTGCGGCGACGACGGCGAGAGCGCGGGTGGCGGCTCCGGCCCGGTGACCCTGCGGCTCGGCTACTTCCCCAACATCACCCACGCGCCGGCGGTGGTCGGCGTGGAGAAGGGCATCTTCGCCGAGAAGCTCGGCACCGGCGTCACGCTGGAGACGAAGACCTTCAACGCCGGCCCCGCCGCGATCGAGGCGATCTTCTCCGGCGCGCTCGACGCCGCGTACATCGGCCCGAACCCCACCGTGAACGCCTTCTCGAAGTCCAAGGGCGAGGCGGTCCGGGTCGTCTCCGGCGCGGCCTCCGGCGGCGTCGCGCTGGTGGTGAAGCCCGAGATCACGTCGGTCGAGCAGCTACGGGGCAAGAAGATCGCCACCCCGCAGCTGGGCAACACGCAGGACGTGGCGATCCGCCACTGGCTCAAGGAGAAGGGCCTCACGACGACCAAGGAGGGCGGCGGCGACGTCAAGATCATCCCGCAGGAGAACGCCCAGACGGTGGAGACGTTCGGCAGCGGGGCGATCGACGGCGCCTGGGTGCCCGAGCCGTTCGTCTCCCGGCTGGTCAACGCCGGCGGCAAGGTACTCGTCGACGAGCGCGACCTCTGGCCGGACGGCAAGTTCGTGATCACCAACCTGATCGTCAGCACCAAGTTCCTCAAGGCCCACCCCGACGTGGTGAAGAAGCTGGTCGAGGGGCAGGTGGCGGCGAACGAGTTCGTCAACGGCAAACCCGACGAGGCGCAGCAGGCCATCTCCGACCACATCGGCAAGATCAGCGGCAAGCCGCTGGACCTCAAGCTGATCAAACAGGCCTGGCCGACGCTGGAGTTCACCAACGACCCCATCGCCTCCTCGCTGAAGACCGGGCTCGACCACGCCGTCGCGGTCGGGCTGACCCAGCCGGTCAGCCTCGACGGGCTCTACGACCTGACGTACCTCAACGAGGTGCTCAAGGGCCAGGGCAAGACCGAGGTCGTCCAACCATGACGTCGACCACGACGGCGCCCCGCAGCGCGACCGGCTCGGTCGCGCTGCACGGCGTCACCAAGGTGTACGGGCGCGGGGCGAACGCCGTCCTCGCCCTGGACGGGGTCTCCCTCGACGTCGCGCCCGGCGAGTTCGTCTGCCTGGTCGGGGCCTCCGGCTGCGGCAAGAGCACGCTGCTCAACCTCGTGGCCGGCCTGGACCGGCCCAGCGGCGGGCGGATCGCCCTCGGCGAGGGGGTCGAGCCGGGGCTGATGTTCCAGGAGCCGGCCCTCTTCCCCTGGCTGACCGTCGAGGGCAACGTCGAGGTGCCGCTCAAGCTGCGCGGGCTGCCCCGGGCCGCGCGCCGGGAACGGGTCGCCGAGCTGTTGGGCACGGTGCACCTGGCCGACTTCGGCCGCAAGCGCCCCCACGAGCTCTCCGGCGGCATGCGCCAGCGGGTGGCGCTGGCCCGCACCCTCGCCCTGGACACGCCGGTGCTGCTGATGGACGAGCCGTTCGGCGCGCTGGACGCGATGACCCGCGACATCCTGCACGACGAGCTGGAACGGATCTGGACCGAGCGGCGGCTCACCGTGCTCTTCGTGACGCACAACGTGCGGGAGGCGGCCCGGCTCGCCGACCGGATCATCCTGCTCTCCAGCCGACCCGGCCGGATCATCTGGTCCACCCCGGTCGACGTGCCCCGGCCGCGACGCATCGACTCCCCCGAGGTCGCCGCGGTCGCCGCCGAGGTCACCGACCGCCTGCGTACGGAGGTGGGCCGCCATGGCCGGTGACACCCTCGCCGCCGTCCCGCGTACCGACGCGGAGATCTCGGGGCTGGACGCCCTGGAGCTGGCCGGCCGGGAGCAGAGCCGGCCGCGGGCCGCCCGGCTCTGGGCCGCGACCTGGCCGAAGCTGGCCGCGCTCAGCATCGCCGTCGGCGCGTGGCAGGTCGTGGTCTGGACCGGTTGGAAGCCCGAGTACGCGCTGCCCGGCCCGGCCGCCGTGGGGCAGGAGCTGCTCCGGCAGGTCAGCGGCGTCCAGCTCTGGGACGGTCTCGCCACCACGCTGCGCCGGGCGGCGGTCGGCTACCTCTTCTCGGTCGCCGTGGGCCTGCTGGTCGGCCTCGCGGTGGCCCGGTCGCGGATCCTGCGGGCGGCGATCGGCTCGATGATCACGGCACTGCAGACCATGCCCTCGATCGCCTGGTTCCCGCTGGCGATCCTGCTCTTCGAGCTGAGCGAGAAGGCGATCTTCTTCGTGGTGGTGCTCGGCGCCGCGCCGTCCATCGCCAACGGCGTGATCGCCGGCGTGGACTACGTGCCGCCGCTGCTGCTGCGCGCCGGCCGCAACCTCGGCGCCCGGGGGCTGAACCTGTACCGGTACGTCATCGCGCCCGCCGCGCTGCCGGCCATCGTGGCCGGCCTCAAGCAGGGCTGGGCGTTCTCCTGGCGCAGCCTGATGGCCGGCGAGCTGATCGTGGTCGGCATCTCGCAGACCTCGCTGGGCGCCCAGCTGACCTACTCCCGGGAGCTGTCGGACTCGCCCTGGCTGATCTCCACCATGATCGTGATCCTGGTCCTGGGCCTGGTGGTCGACGCCGCGTTCGGGGCGGCCGACAGGGCGATCCGGCGCCGCTGGGGCGTACTGGACCAGGCCGGTCAGTGACGTGTACGTCTCCGCGCGCAGCGACTACGCGCTCCAGGCCATGCTCGCCGTCGCCGCCGCCGACCCGGTCGGCGGCGGCGGGCTGGTCAAGGCCGCGGCCCTGGCCGGCCGCCAGGACATCCCGCTGAGCTTCCTCCAGGGCATCCTGGTCGACCTGCGCCGGGCCGGCCTGCTGCACAGCCACCGCGGCACGGACGGCGGGTACACCCTCGCCCGCCCCGCGGCCGAGATCAGCGTCGGCGACGTGCTCCGCGCGGTGGGCGGATCGCTGACGACGGTCCGCGGGCTGCCGGCCGAACAGGCCGGCTACCGGGGCGCGGCGACCGGTCTCCAGGACGTCTGGCTGGCCGTGCACGGGGCGGTCGCCCTGGTCGTCGACCGGACCACCCTCGCCGACCTGCTGGGCACGGAACACCCGGCGGTTGACACGCGGCAGGCCCCCACCCGCTGACCGCCGGCTCCCGACGGCGGCCCCGCCGCAGCGCTCGGACGGTGGTGGCTCAGCGGGCGACGGCGGCGGCCCAGAGCGAGGGCGCGGCCCAGGGCGACGGCACTGGCCCAGGGCGATGGCGCGGCCCGGGGCGACGGTGGTGGCTCACGGCGACGGCGGTGAGTCAGCCGGCGATGGTGGTCGGCCCCCCGGTCGGGCTGTGCAGCTCGACCGGAGCGGCCGGCGCGGCCCCGTCCGGGGTGGCGTGCCACGGCGTGAAGACCGCGACCATGGCGAGCAGCAGCCCGGCGAGCGCGACCGCGAGCACCAGCAGCAGTTCACGCACCGCGCCCGTGCCGACGTCGCCCGCCATGATCACCCCTCCCGCGCCGGGCGGTCCCGCCCGGGTCGTTCCCCCCGGCCCCCAGCTTCCACCACCACCGGCCACCGGAACAGTCGCCGATCGGACGTAACGTCCGCTGATTCCCGACTCAGCCGGCGCCGGCCGGGAGCGGGCGTTCACGGACCGTCACGACCGGTCCGATACGGGTGCCATTCGCAGGGTGGGATCGCGGCAGCCTGTGTGGCGGGAGTCCTACCCACGCCCGAGACCGACCGGGGCCGGGCCGAGGGAGGGCGGGCGTCAGGAGGCGCGGGGCGTCCGGGGCCGCCGCGGGCGGCGGGGCCGTCCCGAGGCGCGGTGCGGAGCCCGGCCACCCTCGCCGGCACGCCCGCCGTCGCCGGCCCGGCCACCCGAGCGTCCGGCGGCCGAAGTCGAGGAAGCGGCCTGCGGCGGGGGCGGCGCGATCGTCACCGGCACCCCGGACGGCTCACGGGCGCCGGTCACCCGGGCCAGTGCCTCGTCGCCGGGGCGCACCTGGACGGACTCGGGGCGGATGCCGGCCGTGCTCATCAGCCGGGACACGTCCCGGCGCTGCTCCGGCAGGACCAGGGTGACCACCGTGCCCGACTCCCCCGCCCGGGCGGTACGCCCACCGCGGTGCAGGTAGTCCTTCGCCTCGGTGGGCGGGTCCACGTTGACCACCAGGTCCAGCCCGTCGACGTGGATGCCCCGGGCCGCCACGTCGGTGGCGACCAGCGCGGTCACCTGCCCCGTGCGGAACTGCTCCAGGATCCGGGTGCGCTGCGGCTGCGACTTGCCGCCGTGCAGCGCGGCGGCGCGTACGCCCTTGGCCAACAGTTGGCGGGCGACCCGGTCGGCGCGGTGCTTGGTGCCCATGAACAGGATGGTGCGGCCCTCGCGGGCGGCGATCCAGGTCAGCGCGGCCGGCTTGTCCACCGCGTCGACGTGCAGCACGTGGTGGGTCATCGCGGTCACCGTGGCGGTGCCCGGGTCGACCGAGTGCGAGACCGGGTTGCTGAGGAAGCGGCGGACCAGCTTGTCCACGCCGCCGTCCAGGGTGGCCGAGAAGAGCATCCGCTGCCCGTCCGGGGCGACCTGCTCCAGCAGCTTCGTCACCTGCGGCAGGAAGCCCATGTCGGCCATCTGGTCGGCCTCGTCGAGCACGGTGATCGCGACCTGGTCCAGCCGGGCGTCGCCGCGGTTGATGAGGTCGTGCAGCCGCCCGGGGGTGGCCACGACCAGTTCGGCGCCAGCGCGCAAGGCGTCCGCCTGGCGTTGCAGCGAGAGCCCGCCGACGACGGTGGCGCACCGCAGGCCGACGGCCCGGGCGTACGGGTCGAGCGCGGTGGTGACCTGCTGGGCCAGCTCGCGGGTCGGCACCAGCACCAGGGCCAGCGGCCGGCCCGCACGGGCCCGCCGGCCGGCGGTGCGGGACAGCAGGGGAAGCCCGAAGGCGAGCGTCTTGCCGGAGCCGGTGCGGCCCCGGCCGAGCACGTCCCGGCCGGCGAGCGAGTCCGGCAGGGTCGCCGACTGGATCGGGAACGGCTCGGTGATGCCCTGGGCGGCCAACTCGGCGAGCAGCGCCGGGGCCAGCCCGGTAAGGGCGAAAGAGGGTACGACAGTGGTCATACGGAAGCCTTCCTCGACGCGGCACGTGTCGAGGGAGGGCGCCGGAGGCGGCGCTGTCACCGGCGGACCAGGCCGCGGGTGACTCACAAGCACGAACCGAAAGGGGTACGGGCCCCGGCCCGCCGCCGTTCGCCGCCTGCTCACGCAGGTCGACGGTGCGGCGGACCGGTCCCGTCACCGCGCCCGGAGGGCGCGGTGGGTGTTACCTGGAAGATCCGAAGATCAGAGCGGGCGGATGTTCTCCGCCTGCGGGCCCTTCTGGCCCTGGGTCACCTCGAACTCGACCCGCTGGTTCTCGTCCAGGCTCCGGTAGCCGGAGGACTGGATCGCCGAGAAGTGGGCGAAGACGTCGGCGCCGCCGCCGTCCGGGGTGATGAAGCCGAAGCCCTTGTCAGCGTTGAACCACTTGACGGTGCCAATAGCCATTTTTGTCTCGTCTCCTTGACGGAACGTCGAACCCGCACTTGTTGCGGGCTCGAAGAGGAGCGCGCCACGCGGAACTGCCTGGCTCGCTTGTCGCTTCTGGTCGCCCCGCCCGGAGAACTCCGGACACAACAAAGAGCGCCTGGGCCACAATCCTCCAGGCGCACACAGAGTCTCTGGGAACCATAACTGCAACGCGATCAACCTATCACGGATTCGCCGGATGGCCCACCGTCTGCCGGATTTTCCGGCACCGACGTGATCAGCGCGGTGAGCCCGTCGGCGTCGAGCAGGTCGGCCGGGCGCACGGTGACGCCGTCGCGCACGTAGTGGAACGCCGCGCCGACCCGCTCCACCGGCACCCCGGCCAGCTCCGCCCAGGCCAGCCGGTAGACCGCGAGCTGCACCGCGGCCACCTCGGCGGCGGGGCCGGAAGGCTGCCGGCCGGTCTTCCAGTCGACCACGTCGAACCGCCCGCCGGGGCGGGCGAAGACCGCGTCCATCCGGCCCCGCACCACCACCCCGGCGATCACCGTGGCGAAGGGCACCTCCACCTCGACCGGCACCCGGTCGGCCCACTCGCTGGCCAGGAAGCTCTCCTGGAGCTCGGCGAGCGCCTCGTCGGGCGCGGCGTCGGCATCGGCCGCGCCCGGCAGCTCGTCCAGGTCGAGCAGCCGGTCGGCGCCGAACCGCTGCTCCAACCAGGTGTGGAAGGCGGTGCCCCGGCGGGCGTACGGGCTCGGCTCGGTGGGGACCGGACGGCGCAGCGCCCGGGCCAGCGCCGCCGGATCCCGGCGCAGCGCCACCAGCTGGGTCACCGAGAGCTGCCCCGGCAGCGCCACCTCGACCGCGCCGGCCTGCCGGGTCAGCTCGGCCCGCTCGGCGAGCAGCAGGTCGGCCTCCCGCCGCCACCGCGCCACGTCCGGGTCGCCGGCCGGCGGCTCGGCTGCCGCCCCGGCGGCGTCGTCGCCGGCGGCCCGGCGTTCCGGGCCCTCCCCGTCGCCGGGTTCCGGGCCGGCCGCGCCCCGCTCGCCGGCCGGCGGGCGGCCCGCCGCGTCGCCGTCGGCGAGGAAGCGGCGGACCAGGACGGCTGCCTCGGCCAGCGCCGGGCGGCGGGCGCCGAGCGGGTCGGCCGGCCACTCGGCGCGGAGCACCACCTCGGTGGTCGGGTTGACCGCGTCGCCCGGCGGCTCCGGCGCCCACTCGTCGACAAGGTGCCCCGCGCGGCCGTCCAGGCAGGCGTCGTGCACCTCCCGCAGCAGCACCGACGGGCCGCGCGGCCGCTTGGTCCCCTCCCCCCACCAGTGGCCGGAGCAGAGCAGCAGCCGGCGGGGCCGGGTCACCGCCACGTACGCCAGCCGGCGCTCCTCCCGCTCGTCGTGCGCCCGCCAGGCGTCGGTGAAGTCCTCCAGCGCCCGGGCCACCCCGCGCTGGTCCTCGGTGCCGCCCAGGCCCAGCTCGGGCAGCCCGTCGGCGTCGCCGCGCAGCGGGAACGGCAGCACGCCGAGCCCGCCCAGCCAGTGGTCGGAGTTGCGCACCGGCCCCGGCCACACGCCCCGGCTCAGCCCGGCCACCGCGACCACGTCCCACTCCAGGCCCTTCGCGGCGTGCGCGGTGAGGATCTGCACCGCCCCCTCGACCACCTCCACCTCGCCCGGGCTGAGGCCGCGCTCCTCGTCCTCGGCGGCGGCGAGGTAGGCCAGGAAGCCCGACAGGGTGGCGCCCGGCGTCTCTCCGCCGAACCGGGCGGCGACGTCGCCGAGCGCGTCCAGGTGGCCCCGGGCCAGGCCGGCGTCCCCGGCGCCGTCCCGGCCGGCGCGTACGGCCACCTCCACGTCCAGGCCGATCGTGCGCTCGATGTCCGCGATCAGCTCCGGCAGGGACTGGTCCAGCCGGTAGCGCAGCAACCCCAGTTCCCGGGCGTACGCGCGCAGCCGGGCGTAGCCCTCCGCCGAGTACGCCTGCGCCGGGCCGAGGTCGGCCAGCGCCTCGACCAGGGTCGCCTCGTCGAGCAGGTCGGGGGTGATCTCCGGACTGCCGTCGTCGGCGAGCTTCCGCCGGGCGGCGGCGATGCCCTTCGCCCGCCGGTGCAGGGCCACCAGGTCACGCGGGCCGATCCGCCAGCGCGCCCCGGTCAGCAGCCGCAGCAGGGCCGCCCCGTCCGTCGGGTCCGCCAGCACCCGCAGCGTGCACACCACGTCCCGCACCTCGGGGGTGTCCAGCAGGCCGCCCAGGCCGACCACCTCGACGGGCAGCCCGCGCTCGCGCAGCGCCGACTCGATCGCGGGGATCTGGCTGCGCAGCCGCACGAGCACGGCCGTCGTCGGTCGCAGCGGCACCGGGATGTGCTCGGGCAGCGCGCCGGGCATGGCAGCCGCCCCGCGCCAGGCGTGCAGCACGCTGTCGGCGATCCAGTCGGCCTCGTCGGCGTACGTCGGGAGCAGGGCGCAGTGGACGGTGCCGCCGGCGGCGCCGCGGGCGCTGCGGTGCGGCACCGGGTCCTTGACGCTCATCGCGGCGCGCAGCTCCGGCACCCGGGCGCCGGCGGCCCGCAGCGGGGTGGCCAGGGCGTTGGCGACGCCGAGGATCTCGGGGCGGTTGCGCCAGCTCGTGGTGAGGCCGAGCACCTCGGCCGGCGCGCCGTCGGCGCGGGCGAACTCCGTGGGGAAGCGGTCCAGGGTGCCGGCGCTCGCCCCCCGCCAGCCGTAGATCGACTGGCACGGGTCACCGACCGCGGTCACCGGGTGCCCGCCGCCGAACAGCGCGTTGAGCAGCACCACCTGGGCGTGGCTGGTGTCCTGGTACTCGTCCAGCAGCACCACCCGGAAGCGGTCCCGCTCGATCTCACCGACCCCCGGGTGGTCCCGGGCAACCCGGGCCGCCCGGGCGAGCTGGTCGGCGAAGTCCATCGCCTCGAAGTCCTCCTTGCGCCGGGCGTACGCGCGCACCAGCGGGAGCAGCTTCAGCCGGGTCTGCTGGAGGGCCAGGGCTTTGCGCACGTCGGCGTAGACCCGGCCGGGGCGGGCCTGCACCTCGGCGAAGAACCGGCCCGTCCAGGCGGCCAGCTCGTCCGGGTCGACCAGGTGCTCGTCCAGCTCGCCGGCGAGCGCCAGCACGGCGTCGGTGACCGTGCTCGGCATCCGGTCCACCTCGGACATGTCGCCGTCGTAGTTGCGCACCAGCAGGTCGACGAGCTGCCAGCGGGACGCCTCGGTGAGCAGCCGGGTGGACGGCTCGTAGCCGGCCCGCAGCCCGTGCTCGGTGACGATCCGGCCCGCGTACGAGTGGTAGGTGGAGACGGTCGGCTCCCCCGCCAGCGGGTCGTCGAGCGGGTCCCGCCCCCGCCGCCCGAGCCGCCGCACCAACTGGTCGAGCCGCGTACGCACCCGGTGCGCCAGCTCGCCGGCGGCCTTGCGGGTGAAGGTGAGCCCGAGCACCTGCTCCGGCCGCACGTGCGAGTTGGCGACCAGCCAGACCACCCGGGCCGCCATCGTCTCGGTCTTGCCCGAGCCCGCGCCCGCGACCACCAGCAGGGGCTCCACGGGCGCGGCGATGATGGCCGCCTGCTCCCGGGTGGGCGCCGGCAGCCGCAACAACTTCGCCAGCTCCACCGGCGTGTACCGGGGGCCGGCGTCGGCGACCCGGGGCGTCGGCGTCGCCGTGCCGAACAGGGCGGGCTGGGTCACCGCTCCGCCTCAGTTCGCGACTGCGGGGCTCGCAAGCTCACTCCTCACACTCACGGTGCCGTCCTGGTTCGCGACCGCGGGGCTCGCAACCGCATCCTCAGGCTCACGGTTGGTCGGGGCGGCGGGCGGTCGGGGGCTCGACCACCTGGCGGCCCTGCCCGGACACCGGGCAGCTCGACCGCACCGGGCAGACCCGGCACTTCGAGTTGGCGACGGCGGCGAACGTGGCGGCGGCCATCGTATCGGCGGTGCGCCGCACCAGCGCGGTCGCCCAGCCGGCCTCCGGGCCCTCTCCGGCCGGCGGCTGGCTCTGCTCCTTCGCGTCCTTCGCCCCGGTGCCGAGCTGCACCAGCGCCGCCCCGCCGGACTCCTCGCCGAACTCGGCGAACGCCCCCGCCTCGACCGCCGCCTGGTACGCACCGAGCTGCGGGTGCTCGGCCAGGTCGTGCGCGGTGACCGCGGTGGACTTCCCGGTCTTCAGGTCGATCACGACCAGCCGGCCGTCGGCGTCGACCTCCAGCCGGTCCACCCGGCCGACCAGCTCGACGGGCCGGTGCGGGTCGTCGAGGCGCACCGCGAACTCGTGCTCGATCGCGAGCAGCCGGCGCGGGTTGGCCGCCAGCCAGCGCAGCAGCTTGTCGACCATCCCCTCGGCGCGGGCCCGCTCGGGCCCGACCATCCAGCGGGCGGCCAGCTCGATCGCGTCGAACCGGGCGGCGACGTAGTCCAGCAGGGCGCCCCGGTCGACGCTCGCGTCCTCGGCGAGCATCGCGGCGGCGTGCACGAGGTTGCCGACCCCCTGGGCGGCGCTGGCCGGGGCGCTGCCGCCGTGCCGCTCCAGCAGCCAGCGCAGGCTGCACCGCAGCGCGCTCTCCATGCCCGACGGGGTGACCCGGACCGGCTTCCCCTCGTCGACGAGCGGGCGGTCGTCGGAGAGCTGCCGCAGCCCCCACCAGTCGTCCGGGTGCGCGCCGGCCACCCCGGCGGCCGCGAGGCGGGCCAGCTCGGCCGCCGCCGCCTGCCGCCGGGCGTATGGCGCGTCCGGGTCGCTGACCGCCGTACGCAGCTCCGCCACCAGCGCCGGCAGGGTGAGCGCGCGGGGCGGCCGACTCACCGGCAGTGTCCTCGGCCGGTCCGGTTCCTCCTCGCCCGTCACCACCGGGCCGTCGCCCGCCCCCGGCGGGACCGGCCCCGCGGCGCCCGGTCCGGCCTGCGCCGACCCGGCGTGCGCCGGCCCGGCCTGCGTCGACCCGGCCGGGTCCGGCCGGCCGGGCGGGGGGCCGTCGTCCGGCGCGGGCGGGTCGGTCGGGCCCAGCTCGTAGAGGAAGCGGCTCGGCTGTTCCTCGTGGTCGTCGCCGCCGACGGCGGCGGAGGCGACCGCGCTGACCAGCAGCCGGCGCCGGGACCGGGTGACCGCCACGTGGAACAGCCGCCGCTCCTCGTCCAGCAGCGCCGAGGTCTGCCCGACCAGGGTGGCCACCGTGCCGGCGCCGGCCGCCCGGCCGGCGAGCACGTCAACCAGCCGCTCGGAGCCGAGCAGGCTGCCGCGCAGCCGCAGGTCGGGCCAGACGCCCTCCTGCACCCCGGCGACCGCCACCAGGTCCCACTCCAGCCCCTTCGCGGCGTGCGCGGTGAGCAGCCGGACCGCCTCACCCCGGTCGGCGGTGGGGGCGATCGTGTCGGCCGGCAGGTCCTGGCCGAGGACGTGGTCGAGGAAGACCTCGGTGCGCGCGCCGGGCAGCCGGTCCGTGAACCGGGCCGCCGCGTCGAAGAGCACCATCACGGCGTCAAGGTCCCGGTCGGCGGCCTCGGCGCGCCGGCGCCGGGCCACGTCCCCCTCGCCGGCCACCGTCTGGCCCCGGCCGATCGCGGCGGACCACAGCTCGGCCAGCCCGCTGGCCCGCCAGACCGCCCACAGCACGTCCTCGGCGGTGGCGCCGGGCCGGGCGGCGGTCTCCCGGGCGACGGCCAGCAGGCCGGCCACCGTCTGCGCCGGCTCGGCCCAGCGCCGCTCGATCCCGGCCAGCTCGGCCGGATCGCGCAGCGCCTCGACGATCAGCTCGCCCGAGGGCCGGCGATCGCCGGCGGCCAGCGCCAGGGCCCGCAGCCCCTGCCGCAGCCGCCGCTCGGCCAGCGGGTCGGCGCCGCCGAGCGGCGAGTGCAGCAGGGCGACGGCGGCCTCCTCGTCGAGCCGCTCGGGCTCCAGCGCGCAGCGCAACAGGAGCAGCAGCGGCGCGACCGCCGGTTGCAGGTGCAGCGGCAGGTCCTCGCCGTGCACCACGGTGGGCACCCCGGCGGCGTGCAGCGCGCGTTGCAGCGAGGGCAGCTGCCGCCCGGTGGAGCGCACCAGCACGGCCATCTCCGACCACGGCACGCCGCCGAGCAGGTGCGCCTCGCGCAGGGCGTGGGCCAGCCAGGCCGCCTCGCTGGTGGCCGAGCGGAAGGTGCGCACCTCCACCGAGCCGGGCGGCGCGTCGGGCAGCGGGTGCAGCCTGCGGTGCGCCGCCGGGCCGCGCAGCCGCCGCGCCAGCCGGCCGGACGCGGCGAGCAGCCGGGGGCCGGCCCGGTAGGAGGTGGTCAGCACCACCTGCGCCGCGGGCGCCCCGGAGGCGGTGCGGAAGCGGTGCGGGAACGTGGTCACCACGGCGGGGTCCGCGCCGCGGAAGGCGTACGTGGACGAATCCGGGTCGGCGAACGCGACGAGGGACTTGCCGCCGCCGGCCACCGTCGCGAGCAGCTCCTGCTGGGCGGGATCGGTGTCGGCCAGCTCGTCGACGTAGACGTACGCCAGCCGGCGTCGCTCGGCCGCGAGCAGCTCGGGGTCGTCGAGCAGCATCCCGGTGGCGGCCCGGACCAGCTCGGCCGGGTCGTACGCGACGGAGCCGCGGTTGCTGACGTCGCGCAGGGCGAGCACGGCCACGTACTCCCGGAGGAAGCGCGCGGCGGCCGGCCAGTCGGCGCGGCCGAGCTTCTCGCCCAGCCGGGCCAGCTCGACGGGGCCGACCCCGCGCTCGGCGGCGCGCATCAGCAGGTCGCGCAGCTGTGCCGCGAAGGCCCGGGTGCGCAGCGCGGGGCGCAGGTCCTCCGGCCAGCCGACCGGGTCGTCGCCCGGTTCCTCGCCGACCACGTCGAGCAGCTCGCGGATGATCAGATCCTGCTCGGGGCCGGTGAGCAGCCGGGGGGACGGCTCTCCCCGCTCGGCCGCGGCCCGGCGCAGCAGCCCGAAGGCGTACGCCGGGAAGGTGCGTACCAGCGGCTCGCGCAGCACGCGGTGCCCGCCCCCGGCGGCCCGGGCCTCGATCCGCTGACGCAACGCGGTGGCGCCCCGGCGGCCGAAGGTGAGCACCAGGATCCGCTCCGGGTCGACGCCCTCGGCCACCCGCGCGGCGACCGCCTCGACCAGGACGCTGGTCTTGCCCGTGCCGGGGCCGCCGAGCACCAGCATCGGCCCGTCGGTGTGCGCGACGACCTCCGCCTGGCGCGGGTCGGTCAGCCGCGCCGTCCCCCGGTGCGCGGCACCGCCGGCCGGCCCACCTGGCCGCCCGTCCTCCCGGGCCGGCCCACCGGACCGGTGGCCCCCCGGGGCCGCCTCGGCGGGCCGGCGCACCAGCCGGTACGCCTGCATCCCCCCATCCCACCACGCCGGTACGACACCCCCGCCCCGCCACCCCGCCCCGCCCCGCCGCCTTCCCTTCGCTTCCGCGATCTTGCACTTTCGGCCCCGACGAACGCATACGAAAGGGGCACAACAGGGGCCACAAGTGCAAGATCGCGGCGGGACAGGGGAGGGTTGGGGGGTCAGGTTAGGCGGAGTTCGAGGGCGTCCAGGGCGGCGGGGACCGTGTCGGTCAGGGTGAGCAGGTCCAGGCCGGCGGGCTTGAGGAAGGTCTGGTCGGCCAGGGCGCGCAGCCAGTCGAGCATCGGGCGGTAGAAGCCGTCGGTGTCGACCAGCACCATCGGCTTGGCGTGCAGGGCGAGCGTCGCCGTCGTCCAGACCTCGAACAGCTCGTCGAGGGTGCCGAGGCCGCCGGGCAGCGTGAGGAACGCGTCCGACTTGTCGATCATCAAGGTCTTGCGACTGGCCATCGAGTCGGTCACGAGCAGCTCGTCCGACGCCAGGTCGGCGACCTCCAGGTCGACCAGCGACTGCGGGATCACCCCGATCGTCCGCCCGCCGGCGGCCCGCGCGCCGTCCGCCAACGCGCCCATCATGCCGACGCATCCGCCCCCGCTGACCAGCGTGTGCCCGCGCCGGGCGATCTCCGCGCCCGTCTCGGCCGCGAGGTCCAGCCAGCGGCGGTCGAGCGTACGGGAGGAGGCGCAGAACACGCAGATCGCCGCCACGCCTCAGCGCTCCCCGCTCGCGTCGCCCGCCCGGCGCGGCCCGGCCGACGCACCGCCACCCGACGCACCGCCACCCGACGCAGCGCCGCGCGACGCACCGCCACCCGATGTGGTGTCGCCGGGCACGTCGGCGCCGCCGGTCGACCCGGCGCCGTTCGCCGCGCCGGCCGCGGCGGCGGCCTGCTGTTCGGCGGCGGCGACGGCCACGGCCTCGTCGCGGACCGCGTCCTGCTCGACGGAGAGGGCGGCCTCGGCCTCCACGATGTGCCGGACCGCCGCGTCGACGTCGTCGGTCACGCAGATCAGTTCCAGGTCGATCGACCCGATCTTGCCGTCGGCGGCCATGGTGTCGCGCAGCCAGTCGAGCAGGCCACGCCAGTAGTCGGCGCCCATCAGCACCACGGGGAACCGGGTGACCTTGCCCGTCTGCACCAGGGTGAGCGCCTCGAAGAGCTCGTCCATGGTGCCGAACCCGCCGGGCAGCACGACGAACGCCTGCGCGTACTTGACGAACATCGTCTTGCGGGCGAAGAAGTAGCGGAAGTCGATGGCCAGGTCGACCCAGTCGTTGAGGCCCTGCTCGAAGGGAAGCTCGATGCCGAGCCCGACGGAGAGCCCGCCCGCCTCGCTGGCACCCCGGTTGGCCGCCTCCATCACGCCCGGCCCGCCGCCGGTGATCACCGCGTAGCCGGCCCGGGCCAGGGCCCCGCCCAGCGCCTCGGCCAGCCGGCACTCCGGGCTCTCCGGCCGGCTGCGGGCGGAGCCGAAGACGCTCACCGCCGGGGGCAGGTCGGCGAGGGTGTCGAAGCCCTCCACGAACTCGGAGAGGATGCGCAGGGCCCGCCAGGCGTCCTTGGTCTTCCAGTCGCCCCGTCCCCGCGAGTCGAGCAGGCGCTGGTCGGCGGTGCTGCCCGTGATCGCCTGCCGACGCAGCGTCACGGCGCCCCGGTGCCGTTCCCGTCCCGGCTCGCGGCCGGCCTCCCGCCCGTTGCTCTGACCCATGGGAGCAACCGTAGTGGAGCGACACCCGTCGGGTACGCGGGGCGACGAGCCCGGAAATTAGTTCCGGATCATGGGCAACTAATTCGGTCGCCCGCACGTCTTACTATTCACATACCGGGTATGCCCCGGCGCGCGCCTTCGGGGGAGGAGCCAGCGTGATCAGCAACAGCGAGATGATCCGGATCCGGCGACAGATGCAGCGCCGGATCCGCGACGTGGTGGCCGAGCGCCGCCGCGCCCGCCTGATGGAGCCGTCCGCCGCCGACCAGGGCGGCCCGGCCGACGCCCGGCCCACCGCCGACGCGTCCGCCACCGTCTGACCGCACCGCCACCGTCCGACCGCACCACCGACACGCGACCGGGAGGTTCGCGTCACCGGGCACCGCCCGGCCGACGCGGGCCTCCCGTTCGCGTACGGGGCGGGCGACCACCGGGGCGGGCGGCCGGCAGGCGCCAGGACGTCCGCCCAGGAGGCCGTCAGGCGGGGGCGAGCCAGCGGTGCAGCGTGGCGGCGCCGTCCCGGATCTTGCTGATCTCGACGTGCTCGTCCGGGTGGTGGGCCAGGTTCGGGTCGCCGGGGCCGAAGTTCAGGGCCGGGATGCCCATCGCCGCGAACCGGGCCACGTCCGTCCAGCCCAGCTTGCCGATCGGCGCGGCGCCGACCGCCGCGAGGAACTCCCGGGCCGGGGCCGCCTCCAGCCCGGGCGGGGCGCCGGCGGCCGAGTCGGTGACCCGCACGTCGAAGCCGGCGAAGACCTCCCGCAGGTGCGCCTCGGCCTCGGCCGGCGTACGGTCCGGCGCGAACCGGTAGTTGACCTCGACCTCGCACCGGTCCGGCACCACGTTGCCGGCCACGCCGCCGTTGACGCGGACCGCGTTCATCCCCTCCCGGTAGTCGCAGCCGTCGATGGTGACGCGCCGCGCCTCGTACCGGGTCAGCCGGTCGAGCACCTCGCCCGCCGCGTGGATCGCATTCACCCCGTGCCACGAGCGGGCCGAGTGGGCGCGTACGCCGGTGGTGGTGACCACGCACCGCATGGTGCCCTGGCAGCCGGCCTCGACGATCCCGTACGTCGGCTCCAGCAGCACCGCGAAGTCCGCCTCCAGCCACTCCGGGTGCGCCTCGGCGACGAGGAAGAGGCCGTTGTACTTCGACTCGATCTCCTCGGCCTCGTAGAAGAAGTACGTCACGTCGTAGCGCGGGTCCGGCAGCGTCACCGCCAGGTGCAGCGCGTACGCCACCCCGGACTTCATGTCGGAGGTGCCGCAGCCGTACATCAGGTCGCCGCGCATGCTCGACGGGAAGTTGTTGTTCAGCGGCACCGTGTCCAGGTGGCCGGCGAGCACGATCCGCTGGTCCCGGCCCAGGTCGGTACGCGCCATCACCGTGTTGCCGTGCCGGTAGGTGGTCAGGTGCGGCACGCCCCGCAGCACCTCCTCCACGCAGTCGGCGATGGCCTTCTCGTCGAGGGACACGGACTCTATGTCGACCAACGCACGGGTCAGGGCCACCGGATCGGCCAGGACCTCGGGGGTCAGCGGGTTCTCCATGGTTCGCACGGTACCGTCAGGTCGGGTGAGCGCGAGGAGCGAGCGCTCCCCGGGCGGCCGGCGTGGGACGCGGTCGCACGGGGCGCGAGGGGAACCCGCGACCCGCAGCCACGAACGAGAGGTGAATCAGTGACGTCCGAATCCGCCTGGGGCATCGGCCTGGCCACCGTGACCGCTGACGACCAGGTGCTCGACACCTGGTACCCGACCGGCAAGCTGGGGCTCGGCGAGCTGCCGCTGGTCGCCGGCGAGGACGAGGCGGACGTGCTGGACCTGCCGCCGGGGGCGGTCGGCGACCGGGCGCTGCCCGGGCTGCGTACCGTCCAGGTGGTCACCGTCATCGGCTCGCTGGACGACCCGATCAAGGACGCCGCCGACGCGTACCTGCGGCTGCACCTGCTCTCGCACCGCCTGGTGCGTCCCAACGAGCTGAACCTCGACGGCATCTTCGGCAAGCTGGCGAACGTCGCGTGGACCTCCGCCGGGCCGTGCCCGCCGGAGCGGGTGGACGAGCTGCGGGTCATCGAGCGGGCGGCGGGCCGCCACCTGGCCGTCCACGGGGTGGACAAGTTCCCCCGGATGACCGACTACGTGGTGCCCTCCGGGGTCCGGATCGCCGACGCCGACCGGGTGCGGCTCGGCGCGCACCTGGCCGCCGGCACCACGGTCATGCACGAGGGCTTCGTGAACTTCAACGCCGGCACGCTCGGCACCTCGATGGTGGAGGGGCGGATCGTGCAGGGCGTGCTGGTCGGCGACGGCTCCGACATCGGCGGCGGCGCCTCCATCATGGGCACCCTCTCGGGCGGCGGCACCGAGAAGGTGCGCATCGGCGAGCGGAGCCTGATCGGCGCGAACGCCGGCGTCGGCATCTCGCTCGGCGACGACTGCGTGGTGGAGGCGGGCTGCTACGTCACCGCCGCCTCCAAGATCACGCTGCCGGACGGCCGGGTGGTCAAGGCCCTTGAGCTCTCCGGCGTGGACGGGCTGCTGTTCTGGCGCAACTCGGTCACCGGGGCGCTGGAGGCGAAGCAGCGCACCGGCCGGGGCATCGAGCTGAACGCCGCCCTGCACGCCAACGACTGACGGCCGCCCTCCGGGCCCGCGGTCGGCCGCGGGCCCGGAGGGGGTACGCCTCACCGCAGGCGGTACGCCTGGATGACGCGCTGGGTGACCGTGTTGCCGGCGGTGTCCCGGGCGGTGGCCCGCAGCGAGACGTGTCCCGTGCCGGCCGGGTGCTCGACGGTGGCCGTCCAGCCGTCCCCGCCGGACCGGACCCGGGCCGGCTGCCACGTCGTCCCGCCGTCGTAGGAGACGTCGACGGTCAACGCGGCCACCCGGGCCGGCGGTGCGCCCGGCTGCCGCTGCACCAGCACCGGGATGGCGAAGGTGCGCCCGGCCGGGGCCGCGTGGTCCTGGTCGAGCCGGGGCGCGAAGCGGATCGCCGACACCGGCAGCGCGGCCGGGTCGTCCCCGGCGACGTGCCGGGACCGGAACGTCCACGTCGCCGCGACCTCGGTGGCGAGGTCGGTGAAGCTCCGCTTCGACAGCACCTCCAGCCGGTAGTCCGCCGCGCCGGGCGGCACCTCGAACCGGCCGTACGCCGGTTCCGGGGTCTCCCCGACCAGCTCCCCGTCCCGGTAGAGGGCGGTGCGGGCGGTGTCGGCGACGGAGCCGCCCGGGTGCCCCTCGGCGTCACTGTGCAACGGCACGCCGACCTCGATGCGGTCGCCCTGGCGGGTGATCCCGGCCCCCGGGAGGGACGGCCCGTACGGCGCGCCGTTCCAGCTCTCCCGGTAGTGCCGGCCGGCCCGCAGGCTCCGCTCCTCGGAGAACAGCACGGCCTTGACGTCGGTCCAGCCGTCCTCGGTCGGTACCCCGAAGTTCAGCTCGGACGACCAGCGCACGCCCCGCGTGTTGTAGTGCTCGACCCGCTGCCCCGGCGTCGCGGTGGGCAGGACGACCGCCCAGCCGCCGACGTCGGGCTCCAGGTGCGGGAAGACCAGCCGCTGGGTCACCAGCCCGGAAGGCGCGGCCCGGAACCGGTGGGTGACGGTGGCCAGGTCCTTCGCCCGGTAGTCCCGGACGAAGCCGGTCGGCATCCGGCCGGGCGTCGCCTCGCTGAGGGCGTAGAGGTAGGGGCTGCTGGCGGCCTCCCGGTCGGCCCACTGGCTGCTGATCGTGGCGACGAAACGCTCCCCCGACACCGACCGGCCGAGACCGGCGCTGAAGAGACCGTCGAAGTCGAAGGCCAGCAGGCCGAAGCCGTAGCTACCCTCGTCGAGGAGGAAGTTCGCGCCGGTGTCGACCAGCACCGTGGTGGCCGAGCCCTGCGGGACGCTCATCCGGACCGGCCTGCCCTGCCGGGCGTCCACGGTGACCCGCGTGTCCCCGGCGACCACCAGCTCCGGCTGGACGAGCTGCGTGACCCCGGCGAACTGCTCGCCGTCCACCTCGAACACGAGGCTGTTCAGTCCGTACCGGCCCTTCGGCAGCCGCAGCTCGGCGGTGCCATCCGGGTCGTACACGTCGTACGTGGCGAATCCGTCCAGCGAGACCAGCGTGGTGCCGTGCTCGCCGACGGCCGCGCCGTCCCGGCCCAGGTGGCGGACCGTCACGTCGTAGCTCTCCACCTCCCGGTGCACGGCCAGCGGGGTGACCGCCACCGTGTCGCCGGAGCGGGCGACGACCCGGCCGGTGTAGTGGCCGTCCGGCCCGTCGACCCGGGTGTCGGCGGTGACGGTGGCGCTCGCCGTGCCGCCGGCCGGCACGCTGACCCGGTCGGTGTCGAGCGCGAACATGCCGGCGGGGGCCGGCTCGCCGTCCGGGCCGGTCACCTCGACGGCCAGGTCCAGGGTGACCGCGGCCGGGCCGTCGTTGCGCCAGGTCACCGTGCGGGTGATCGGGGCGTCGTCGTGGTGGGGCCAGAGCGCCCGGCCGAGGGAGACGCTCGGCGGGTCGCTGGTCACCGTCTGGCCGATCGCGCGGGCCACGTCGACCCGCCCGGCCCCCTGCTGGTACGCGGTCAACTCGGGATGGGATTTCGCCGAGGCCATCAGGGTGGCCTTGAGCCGGCCGGCGGTCCAGTCGGTGTGCTGCTGGGCCAGCAGCGCCACCGCGCCGGTGACGTGCGGGGCGGCCATCGACGTGCCGGACAGGGCGACGTACCCGTCCCCGGCCGGCTCGCCGATCACCCCGTCCCGGCTGCGCGCCGCGACGATCCCCACGCCGGGGGCGGTGAGGTCCGGCTTGAGCCCGTCGTCGCCGACCCGGGGGCCACGGCTGGAGAAGACGGCGAGGCTGTCGTCCCGGTCGACGGCGCCCACCGAGAGGGCGGCGTCGGCGGTGCTGGGGGAACTGACCGGGGCGAAGCTGCCGTCGTTGCCGGCGCTGATCACGAAGAGGGCGCCGGTCTGCGCGGTGAGCGCGTTGACGGCCTCCTCCAGCGGGTCGACCTCCGGGGTGTCGAAGCCACCGAGACTCAGGTTGACCACGTCGGCCCGCTGCTCGACCGCGGCCCACTGCATGCCGGCGAGGATCGCCGACTCGGGGCAGCCGTACGTCTCGCAGACCTTGCCGTCGAGCAGCGTCGCGTCAGGGGCCACGCCCCGGTGCCGGCCACCGGAGGCGGTGCCGCTGCCGGCGATGATCGAGGCGACGTGGGTGCCGTGCCCGACCACGTCGCCGGCCGCGGCCTCCTCGGTGAAGTTGCGCGCCTGCGCCACCCGGCCGGCCAGGTCCGGGTGGGTGGCGTCCAGCCCGGTGTCCAGCACCGCCACCCGCACGCCCCGGCCGGTGAGACCGGCCTGGTGGGCGGCCGGCGCGCCGATCTGCGGCACGCTGCGGTCGAGGGTGATCCGCCGCCGGCCGTCGAGCCAGATCCGGTCGACACCCCCCGCCGCGCCGGCCCGCGCCCCGGCGGCGGTGACCGCCGCCCACACCTCGCCGGCCCGGTCCTTGGCGGCCGTCGCGGCGACCCCGCGGACGGCGGGCAACTCGCGGGTGACGGTCACCCCGGCCGGCGCCGCCGCACGTCGGGCGCCGCCCGACCCGCCGGTGATCAGCACCGGCAGGTCGTCGCGGCGGGCGTCGTCGTAGCCGGCCTCGATCAGCCCGGTGACGTCGAACAGCCGCCGGTCGACCCGCCCCGCCTGGATCGGCGTCACCGCGTCCTGCGGCACGACACTGAGCCGGCCCTGCTCACGGCGGGTCAGGAAGCGGATCTTCTCGCGCCCCGGCCCGGGACGCACGCTCGCCCCGGCACCGGTCACGGTGACCCGGTCCCCGGTGATCAGGGTGACGGTGGTGGGACGGCTGCCCGGCGCCGGGGCGACGGCACCCCGGCCGGCGGTCGGGTCAGGACGGGCGGCGGGGCCGGCGGGCGCCTGGGCCACGGCCATCCCCGGCGTGCCGAGCACCAGGCCGAGCACGAGACCGACACCGGCCAGTTTTCTTCTTCGCTGCAACGGATCCTCCTCGTCGGGCGTTACTACCTGTGGAGAGACGCGCATTGACAGTCATCATATTTACATACCGGGTATGCAGAATAAAGACGCGAAGATGACGGACCAGCCAACGGACGCGCCCGCCCTTCGGGATGATCGACCGGTGACCTCCATGAAGGAACGCATGCTGGCCGGCGAGCCGTACATCGCCAACGAGCCGGAGATCCTCGCCGACCTGGACCGCGCCGCGCGACTGACGGAACGCTTCAACACCACTCCCGCGGCCGACCCCGAGGGCCGGCTCGCGGCCCTGCGCGACCTGCTCGGCGAGGTGGGCGAGGAGACCTGGGTGCGGCCACCCTTCCACTGCGACTACGGCTGGCAGATCCGGATCGGGCCGCGCAGCTTCGTCAACTTCAACGCGGTCTTCCTCGACGTCGCCCCGATCACCATCGGCGCCGACGTCCAGATCGGACCGAACGTGCAACTGCTCACCCCCACCCACCCCGTCGAGCCCGGGCAGCGCCGCGACAAGTGGGAGGCGGCCAAGCCGATCACCATCGGCGACAACGTCTGGCTCGGCGGCGGCGCGATCGTGCTCGCCGGCGTCACCGTCGGGGAGAACACCGTCGTCGGCGCGGGTGCCGTCGTGACGAGGGACCTGCCGGCCAACGTCGTCGCGCTGGGTAATCCGGCTCGCGTCGTACGCCAGCTCGACTGACCCCCGATCAAGCCCACCACCTGCACAAACGTCCATCCGCGACTGGCGCGGACGACTCCGCCCACGGCACTGTGGGTGGTGACGTCGTCACCAGGAGGCGGGGATGGTCGGTCGGGTGCTCGAACTACGCGTGCACGGGGTCTCCAACACGCCCCCGGGCCAGATCCTCGGCCTGCGGCCCGCGCCGGGGGCCGACCCGCCCCCGCCGTGGCGCGTCGCGGGCGACCCGGTCACCGGCTTCTACCGCTCCCCCGCCGCCGGGCCGGACGACCCGGTCGTCGTCGAGGCGTACAGCTGGGGGCAGTTGACCTCCGGCGGGCGGAGCGCGCGTGACGTGGAACGGGCGCTGTGGACGCTGCTGCTGCCCTTCACCCTGGCCAACGTCGCGCTGCACGCCCGGCCGGGCATCCCGGCGGACCCGGACGACGAACGCCCGGCCGGCAGGTCGGGGGTCACCGCCTGGTTGATCCGGCTGTTCTGCCTGAGCCTCACCGGCACGCTCGCGCTCACCCTCACCGGTGTCGGGGTCGACCTCGTGGGCTGGCAGTGCGTCGACGAGGACTGCCTGCGCCGGATCCCCGGCCCCTGGGAGTTCCTCGGGCAGGGCTGGTGGAGCGAGGGCGCGCGGCCCCTCGCCGTCGGCCTGCTCGCACCGCTCGGCGTGCTGGCCCTGCTCGGGCTGGTGAGCTGGCGGACCTACCAGTACGAGGCGCAGATGCCGGCCGCGCCGGCCCCCCTCGCCGGCGCCCGGCCGCCCGGGGAGACCCCGACGGGCGAGCCCGGGCAGCCCGTGCCGGAGCCACCGGCGCCCGAGCCGCCACCCGGCCCGCCGGGCAACCCGCTCCAGCACCCCGCCTTCTGGAACGGGGAGGGGCAGCTGCGCCGCGCGGCCGTGCTGCACCTCTGCACCGGTGCCGTCGTGGCCGCCGCCGTACCGCTCGGCGCGGTCCTCGCGATGGACCCGCCCCGCGGCGCCCGGGCCGCCGTCGCCTGGCCCACCGTGGCCGCGCTCGCCGCCGCCGCGCTGATCGCGGTCGTGGCGCTCGCGCGGCCCTGGCTGACCCGGCGCGCCGGTCACACCCCGCTCGGCCGCTGGAGCGTGGTGGTCATCGTGCTCACCGGCGCCGGGCTGGCGGGCACCCTGCTGGTCCTGCTGCTGCCCGACGGGCCTGCGGGCACCCCGCTGGCCGACCTGCGCCAGGTGCCCGGCTGTGGCCGGCAGCCCGCCGCGCCGCCGTGCCCGGCCGACCGGTCGCTGCCCGGCGTCGACCGGGTCATCGCCTGGCTCGGCACCGGGCAACTGCTGCTGCTGATCGCGATCGGGTCGGTGAGCCGGTCGGGGCGGCGGGCGCTCGCCGCGCCGGCGGCGGCCGCCCTGCTGCTCGCCCTCGGCGTCGCCTGGATCGCGGGCCGGCTGCCCGGGATCCCGCCCGCGCCTCCGCCGTTGGAGGTCTGGATGCTCGCCGTCGGGGTCGTCGCGCTCGCCGCGACCGGCCTGCTGCTGCCGCGCGTGCCGGCGCCGGCCGAGCGGCATCCGCTGGAGCCCCACACCGACCTGGCCTGGGGCGGCCGGGCCCCGGCGCTCATCGCCGGCTTCGGCTGGGTGCTCTGCCTGTCCTACTGCGCCGGCCTTCTCTACTGGGTCACCGGCCGGCTCGGCGGCGGCGCGACGGCCGACGCGGCCTCCCCCGTGGCACCCCCGGTCCCGGTGACCTGGGCCGGGCTCGCGTTCGCCGTCGCCCTGCTCACGCTCGTCGCCACGGCCGCCCAGGCCGGCCTGCTCTTCCTCCGCCTGCGCCGCCACGAGTACGCGGAGCTGGTGCCCGCCGGTCACCGGCTCTCCGGCCACGACCTGCGGCGCTGCCGGCAGGTGAGCGCCTGGCGGGCGCTGCACCGGTTGGTCGGCGAGCACGCGGTGCGGCTGGTCGGCCGCTACGCCGCCGCGTCCGGGGTGCTGGTCGCCCTCGGCTACGCCGCCGCGCTCTCCGGCGGCCGGCCCCACCCCACGGCGGCGACCGGCGGCGCCGCCGTGGTCGAGTGGATCTCCGGCGTGGGCGACCGGATGCTCGGCTGGCTGCCCGTGCTCGTCGGCGCCGCGGGTCTGCTGGTCTACCGGAACGACCTCGTCCGCCGCTCGGTCGGCGTGCTCTGGGACGTCGGCACCTTCTGGCCCCGGGCCGCGCACCCGCTCGCCCCGCCCAGCTACGCCGAGCGGGCCGTGCCCGAGTTGCAGACCCGCACGGCCGGGCTGCTGGCGCTGGACGAGCACGACCCCCGGGCCGTGGACGGGATCATCCTCTCCGGGCACAGCCAGGGCACGGTGATCTGCGCCGCGGTGATCCTCCAGCTCCCCGCCCGGTCGCGGCGGCGGATCTGGTACTTCTCCTACGGCTGCCAGCTCACCCGGCTCTACGGGCGGGTCTTCCCGGCGTACTTCGGGCCCGACCGGCTGCCGGTGCTGGCCGACGCGCTGACGCCGCCCGGTGGGCGCACCCGCTGGACCAACTTCTGGCGGGCCACCGACCCCCTCGGCTGGCAGGTGACGGCGGGGGAACGCGAGGTCGCCGTGCGGGACCCGGAGGCGCTGCACCCCAGCGACGGGGAGGTGGCGGACCCGCCGATCCGAAACCACAGCGGCTACCCGGAGGCGGCCGAGTTCCAGCGGGAACGCTCGCGGGTGGCCTGGCTGCTGCGGCGGGGCGTGCCAGCGCCCCGACGCGGCGCCGGCTGACCCCGACCGGCCGCACTGGGCGGGGCGGGGCCAGGCCGGCGGCGGTGCGCGGGGCTCGGGTCAGGCCGGCGGCGGCTCGTCGAGCCGGACGACCAGGTCGGCGGCGTGCGCGGTGCCCGCCACCAGGGCGGCGTTGGCCTCGTCGCTGCCCGTCGCCCACGCCCGGGCCTGCTCCGCCGACCGCCCGTACGCCTGGTGCCGGGCGGTCAGCCGGCGCAACCGCAGCTCGACGTCCAGGTCGAGGAACCACACCTCGTGCAGCAACGACCGCACCTCGTCCCAGGGTGGCGCGCCCAGCAGCAGGTAGTTGCCCTCGGTGACCACCAGCCGCACCGACGGCGGCACCTCGATCCCCCCGGCCACCGGCTCCTCCAGGTCCCGCCGGAACGCCGGCGCGTAGACGGCGGTCGGCTCCAGCCGACGCAGTCGCCGCAGCATCGAGACGTAGCCGTTGGCGTCGAACGTGTCGACGGCGCCCTTGCGCTCGGCCCGGCCCAACCGGTGCAGCTCGGCCTGGGCCAGGTGGAAGCCGTCCATCGGCACCAGCCGGGCGGCGGGGCCGACCGCCTCGACGATCCGCTCCGCCAGCGTGGACTTGCCCGCGCCGGGCGCCCCGGCGATGCCGAGCAGCTGACGCGGGCCGGCGTCGGCGAGGGCGCGCGCCCGCGCGACCAACTCGTCGATCCCGACGACCCGGGCGGTCGTCATCAGCCGAGAACCGGCTCGCTGATCGCGAACCGCGCCTGCACCGCCGCCTGCGCGGTCTGCGGCTGCGGGTCGAGCTCCAGCTCCGGCGGCCCGCCCTCGGCGCCGCCCATCCCGTACGCCATCCGGCTCATCATGGGCCGCTCCGCCGCGCCCGCGTCGGCCAGCTCGATCAGGGCGGTCACCCGGGCGCCGAGCGCCTCCGCGTACTCGCGGGCGCGCAGCAGCGCGTCGGCGATCGCGGCGTGCCGGGCCTCCCGGTGGGCCGGGCTGTCCGGCCGCAGCGACCACCACGGCCCGGCCACCTCGACCTGGTCCTGGTCGGCCAGGCGCAGCATCAGGTCGCCGAGCGCGGTGAAGTCGCTGACCGTCACGGTGGTCGTCACGCTGCCGTGATACGCGACCACCCGCTCGCCGGAGCGCCGGGTCTCCGGCCGGACCCGCAGCTCGCCGGTCTCCCGCCGGTCGATCGCGGGGCCGTAGCCGTCGAGCAGCACCCGGACGGCGGCAGCCCGCTCGGCCAGCCGGGTCAGGGTGGCCTCCCGGTCCCGGTCGCGGGCCGTGGCGGTCACCGTGAACCGGGCGATCTCGGGAGGGACCTCCCGGTACGCCTCGCCGCGCACCGCCACCACCGGCCCGTCCACCATGCCCTCACCCTAACCGCGCTCCCGTCCGCCCGTCGCCCGTCTCGCGCCACGCCCGGGGAGCCGGAACTCGGCCCCCGGGGGAGAGGTCAGGCCGGTTCGGCGTCGGCCGGGAGGTGCGCGATGTACGAGACGGTGCCAGCGTCAACGCGGCACCCGCTCAGGTATCCGCCGGCTGCTCCGAGTTCCCACAGATACGCGACCTCCGCAGCCACGTCGCCAGCGATGGGGAAGGTGTTCGCCCGACTGGTGAACGGACGCCCGGAGAACGCAGCCCGGGCCGCCGCCGCCTCCCGGTACCGCAAGATGAGCGCCTCGGCGTCGCCCGCCCGGACCGCGCCTGCCAGTGCGTCGAGAAACGCGGTGACCCGGGCCAACTCCTCAAGCACGCGTTCCCGGTTGCTGAGCAACATGTTCGCGGTCCGCTCGGCGGGGGTGCCGGCGACCCGGCTTCCGTCGCGGAAGCTGCCGGCGGCCAGGGCGAGGACGGCGTCACGCAGGGGCGCCTCCTGCACCGCCCCGGCGAGCGCTCCGGCGAGCAGGTGCGGCACGTGCGAGGAGAGTGCGACCACCGTGTCGTGCTGTGCCGGTGACATCGGTACCAACCTGGCCCGGAACGCCTCGATGATCAGCGGGGCCAGCCGGCGAAACGCCGCCATCCCGGCCGGGCTCGGACAGAGCACCCAGGCCGCTCGGTCTAGCAGCGCC
This sequence comes from Micromonospora sp. NPDC023814, assembly GCF_040639595.1. Classification (NCBI taxonomy): domain Bacteria; kingdom Bacillati; phylum Actinomycetota; class Actinomycetes; order Micromonosporales; family Micromonosporaceae; genus Micromonospora; species Micromonospora sp. NPDC023814. The sequence goes on along the minus strand of NZ_JBFAAF010000008.1, from coordinate 114,886 downwards.
GGACTGGCCGAGGTGACGCCGGCCCGGTCGGCGCCGGCCATCGGGTGACCGGGGACGAACCGGTGCCCGATCCCCCGTTCGGTGGCGAAGGTGGCCAACTTCGCCTTCGTGCTGCCCACGTCGGTGAGTACGCATCCCTCGTCGGTGGCGGCAGCCACCCGGCACAGCATCTCGGGCAGGCTGGGCAGTGGGCCGGAGAGGAAGACGAAATCGCGGCCGGCGACCGCCTCCTCGACGGTGTCCGGGCAGGCCAGGCCCTGCTCGTGGGCATACCGCCGTGTCGCCGGGTCCGGGTCCCAGCCGGCGACATCGAGCCCGGCGTCGCGCAGCCGCAGCAGCACCGAGCCGCCGATCAGGCCCGTGCCGACCACCGCCGCCCGCGCCTGTCCGCCGCCCCTGCTCGCCAATCGGCCCACCTCGGCGTCTCCGTTCGGTACGGGGTACACCGCCCCCGCCTCGGTCCGGGCCGAGGATATCGCCCGGCCGTGGTCAGCCCCAGCCGCCGGTCGCCTTCTCCCGCCACTGTGCGAACGGCGTACCCGGGTCGTCGCCGTCCAGGTAGGCCCAGGGCAGCTGGGTCACCATGTCGCCGATCCTCCGGAACTGCTCCGCCGCCGCGGCGTGGTCACCGCCAAGGGCGAAGCACATCGCGAAGTTGTTGTGCGGCGCGGGCCAGCCCGGGTACCGCCCGTGTGCCGGATGGCGCACCGAACGGTCTGCGGCCGAGTGCAACTCCTCAAGCACCTCGGACTGTTGCAGGTACTGGTCGTCCTCGCCCTCCGGCAGCTTGAGCCACAGCTCCAGATGTGCCATCGACACGAGGTGCGCCAGCCCCGTCCCGGGCGGCGCCTCCGCCGCCACGGTACGGGCGAAGCCGAACATCTCCTCGTGGCTGCCGAACCACTTCGCGCACCGGTACTGGAGCATCTGGACATGGGCCAGCCGGTGCCAGGGGTGCCTCGCCACCACCTCGTAGAAACGCCGCTCCGCCTCCTCCCGGTCCACCTGCAGTCCCCGTGCCGCGGTGACCAGGAAGGAACGGGCGGTGGTGTCGTCCGGGTCCCGCGCGACGACCTCCTTCAGGCAGTCCTCGGCCAGCGTCAACCGCCGGTGGAACTCGCGGAACTGCTCATGGCTGGTCCGGGAGGCCCAAGCATCGCCACGCGCCTCCCACGCCCAGTCCACCGCGTGCGCGCCGCGGACCAGGAGGGGGAGGGTGGACTGCGGCTCGGCGTCCACCCACTCGCCGATCCAGTCCTGCACACCCTGCACCCGGCATGCCGCCCAGAGGCAGAAGGCGTGGTGGTCCGGGTCGGTGACCGGGATCAGCACGTCCCGCGCCGTCCGCCAGTCCTGCCGTCGCAGGGCCTCGCACAGCGCCTGGGCAGTGGGGTCACCCATCGCCCAGTCCACCGGCAGCACCCACTCGCTCTGCCGCTTCCTCCGCCGAAACGGCCACATGTCGCTGCGTTCCTCTCCCCGTGACGTCGTCGCAGATCGTAGAGGCGCACCCGTGGTGGCGGAAGGGCGGCGGGCAGACCAGACCGTTGCTGGGCTCTGGAACGGTCAGGGCTGGGCGAGCCGGCCGGCGACCGCCGCCACGTGCGCGTCGGACGCGGTCAGCGCCACCCGGACGTGCTGCCGCCCGGCCGGGCCGTAGAGGGCGCCGGCGGCGGCCAGGACGCCTCGGCGGGCCAGCCAGTCGACCGTCTCCCAGCCGTCCTCACCCCGGGTCAGCCAGAGGTAGAGGCCCGCCTCGGAGTGCTCGACCGTGAAGCCGGCCCCGGTGAACGCGGCGTGCAGGATCTCCCGCCGGGCCCGGTAGCGCTCCCGCTGCTCGGCGGCGTGCCGCTCGTCGCGCAGCGCGGCCACCATCGCGGCCTGCACGGGCGCGGGCACGATCATGCCGGCGTGCTTGCGGACCTTGAGCAGTTCCGCCACGAGCGCCGGGTCGCCGGCGACGAACCCGGCCCGGTAGCCGGCCAGGTTGGACCGCTTGGAGAGCGAGTGCACCGCCAGCACGCCGTCGTACGACCCGCCGCAGACCTCGGGCGAGAGCACCGAGACCGGCTCGGCGGACCAGCCCAGGGGCAGGTAGCACTCGTCGCTGGCGACCACCGCGCCGCGCTCCCGGGCCCAGTCGACCACCTTGCGCAGGTGGGCCGCCGGCAGTACCCGCCCGGTCGGGTTGCCCGGCGAGTTGACCCAGACCAGGCGCACCCGGGGGGTCGGGCCGACCGCGGTCAGCGAGTCGGCGCGCACGACGGTGGCCCCGACGAGCCGGGCGCCGTCCTCGTACGTCGGGTAGGCGACCGACGGCACCACGACGACGTCACCGGGGCCCACCCCGAGCAGGGTGGGCAGCCAGGCGACGAGTTCCTTGGAGCCGATCGTCGGCAGCACGCCGAGGCCGTCGACGCCCGCCCCGCAGGCCCGCGCGACCCAGGCGGCGATCGCCTCGCGCAGCGCCGGCGTGCCGGCGGTCAGCGGGTAGCCCGGGGCGTCCGACGCCTCGGCGAGCGCCCGCCGGATCACCTCGGGCACCGGGTCGACCGGCGTGCCCATGGAGAGGTTGATCAGGCCCTCCGGGTGCGCCGCGGCCAGCGTGGCCGCGGCGTCCAGGGTGTCCCAGGTGAACTCGGGCAGCCGCGACGAGACCGGCACGGGGCGGCTCAGTGGCCCTCGCCGCGCGGCGGCTGCGCGGCGACGAAGGATGCGTCCTTCTCCACCTTGCCGATCTTCGAGGCGCCACCGGGCGAGCCCAGGTCCTCGAAGAACTCGTAGTTGGCGCCGGTGTAGTCCTTCCACTGCTCCGGGACGTCGTCCTCGTAGAAGATCGCCTCGACCGGACAGACGGGCTCACAGGCACCACAGTCGACGCACTCGTCGGGGTGGATGTAGAGCATCCGGTTGCCCTCGTAAATGCAGTCGACCGGGCACTCCTCGATGCATGCCTTGTCGAGCACATCCACGCACGGCTCGGCGATGATGTAGGTCACCGGTCTTCTCCTCCGCAAGACACGCCGCGATCACCCGCGACGGTAAGAGCCTAGTATCTCGCCGGGGAGGGGGTCGATCGTGCTCCGACAGCAGGATGTGGGACACCGGATCGTGGTTCGCCGGATTGTGGGGATTCGCGAAGGCCGGCCCCTCTTCTCGGACGCCCTCGGCGAGCTGGTCGAGCTGAGCGAGACCCATCTCACTCTCGCCACCACGCAGGGCCGGCTCCGGGTCCCGGTGGCCGAGGTGCACCGGGCCAAGCGGGTGCCGCCGACCCGCCGGCCCACCGCTGCGGCCGTGGTCGAGTTGGAGCTGGCCGCCGACGAGGCGTGGCCCGCCGCCGTCCGGGGTCGGCTCGGGGACTGGCTGCTGCGCGCCGCCGACGGCTGGACCGGCCGGGCCAACTCGGCGCTGCCGGTCGGCGACCCGGACCGGCCGCTGCCCGCCGCGCTCGACGCGGTGGAGCGCTGGTACGCCAACCTCGGCCAACCGGCGCTGGTCAACACCCCGCTGCCGCTCGCCGCCCCGGTCGGCGCCGAACTCGACGCGCGGGGCTGGGGCAGCGGCCCGCCCGTGCTGGTGCAGACCGCGCCGCTGGCGGGGCTGCCGCCGGCCGCCGCCGGGTCACCGCCGGTCGAGCTGGCGGCCGCGCCGTCGGACGACTGGCTCGCCGTCGCCGCGGGCCGCAAGGGCGGCCTGCCGGACGCCGCCCGGCACGTGCTCACGGCCGTGGGCCAGGTCCGCTTCGCCCACGTGTACGCCGACGGCACGCTGCTCGCCATCGGCCGCGGCACGGTCACCGGGCCGGGGCGCTGGCTCGGGCTCAGCCTGATCGAGGTGCGGCCCGAGGCGAGGCGGCAGGGCCTGGCGGGCCGGGTCATCCGCGCGCTCGCCGACTGGGGCGCCGCGACCGGCGCCTCGCGCGCCTTCCTCCAGGTCGAGCAGCGCAACGCCCTGGCGGTGGCCCTCTACCGGGCCCTCGGCTTCACCACCCACCACACCTACCTGACCCGCACCGCCCCGCACTGACCGCGCCGCCCTCCGGTGCGGGCAGGAGTCGCGCCCGACATCCGGCCCCCGCCCTCGGGGCGGGGGCCGTGCCTTAGCTGTGCGGGCAGCTCGACAGGGGCCGAACAGGGGCATGGTGCCGCCACGCGCGCCCGGGCCGGTCCCGAAACGGCCGGCGCGCGCCCGTGGACCGGAGCCGCGCGCGGGTCAGCGGCGGACGACCTTGCGGGGCTTGGTGGCCTTCAGCTCGGCGTACCGCTTGAGGGACTGCGAGCGGTGGTCGAGGCCGAGCGCCGTGAGGAGCAGGTAGCCGAGCAGCACCCCGACGCCGGTGGCCGCGAGGTAGAGCCAGATCTGGGCGAAGAACGTGCCCGCGCCCCCGCCGAACGGGTTCTCCCCGACCAGCAGCGGCCCGACCAGCACCGTCAGCAGCAGCGCGACGCCGACCGCGGCGGCCATGTCGGCCCCCCAGGCGGCGACCGGTCGGCGCCTGCCCCAGAGGAAGGCGACCACGGCCAGCACCAGCCCGATCACCGCGAACATCCCGAGCGACACCCGGTCGGCGGCGGCGGTGTCGTCACCGTCGAAGCCGAACCGGATGACCAGCCGGGCGACCACGTTGACCCCGAACAGCGCGACCGCGAGTATCCCGATCGCGCGCCACCGCTCCCTCATCGCACGCCTCCCGCCGTACCGCCCGCCTCCGCGGCGGACTTCCTGGCAGGAATGTCTACCACCGGATCCTGTGTGTCGTCAGTCCCCCGGACGGACGGGCGGCGGCGCCAGTACCTGCCGGAAGCCCATCACCGCGAAGGTCATCGCGCCGGCCACGATCATCGCCAGGCCGACCCAGTTGTCGCCGGCGACGAGCAGGTCCCCCTCGGCGGTGCGGACCGCCGCGACCGCCATCAGGACGAACCAGGGCAGTGCGGGCAGCGCCACCGCCCAGCGACGGCCGACCGCCTCGTGGGCGAACCAGCTCAACGCGATGTTGGCGGCGACGGCGACGACCACCGAGACGCCGATCAGCTGCCCGCCGACCCGGAGCGTGGCGAGCAGCAGCTCCAGCACCGCGGTCAGCACCCCGCCGAGGACGGCGACCAGCCCGCCGGCCACCCGCAGGGCCAGGTCGAGCAGCAGCCGGGACCGGCCGGGCGGCGGTGGCGGGGCGCTCTCCTCGGGGACGACCGACATCGGCGCGGCGGGCAGCGTCACCGGAGGCCGGCCGCCCCGACCGGGGACCGGTCCGGGCCGTCGGCGACGTCGAGCCCGGCGAAGAGGTCGTCCTCCCAGCCGTACGGCCCGCTGCCCGGGCCCTTCTCGCCCACCGCGAGGGTGTAGTACTCCACGCCCATGAACTCGCTGCCGAAGTTGCCGGCGATCGAGTAGAGCCAGGAGCTGTCGGGGATCTGGGTGGCGTGCGCGCGCATCGCCGCCTCCTTGGCGGCATGCTGGTCGGTGGCGTCGATCCGCGCCGCGATCTGCGCGTCCGGCGTGCAGAACGGCAGCTCGGTGGCCTGGTCGATGCCGGCGAAGGGGTTGTCCGACGAGCCGGCGAAGTGCTCCATCCCGGCTTCCAGGACGCTCTGCGGCATGGCCGTCCAGTAGACCTTGGCCGGGGCGAGGCCCTCGGCGCGGGCCAGCTCGACGGCGCGCATCGTCACCCGGTGCGCCTGGATGTGGTCGGGGTGCCCGTAGAAGCCGTTGCCGTCGTAGGTGACCACGACCTGCGGGCGTACCTCCCGCATGATCTCCACCAGGTGGCCGGCGGCCTCGTCGAGGTCGGCCTGCCAGAAGGCCCGGGGGTGCTCGTTGGTGGCGAGCCCCATCATGCCGGAGTCGCGGTAGCGGCCGGCGCCGCCGAGGAAGCGGTGGTCGGTGACGCCGAGCGCGGCGCACGCGGCGTTCAGCTCGGCGATCCGCCACCCGCCGAGCTGGTCGGCCTCGGCGGCGGCGAGCTGGGCCAGCGCCGGCACGTGGATCTCGCCCTCCTCGCCGAGCGTGCAGGTCACCAGGGTGACGTGGGCACCGGCGGCGGCGTAGTGCGCCATCGTCGAGCCGGTGCCGATGGACTCGTCGTCGGGGTGCGCGTGGACCAGCAGGAGGCGGCGGTCGGGCAGCGTCGTCACGGTGGTCACTCTATCCGGCGGTTCTCCTCCGCCGGCCGTGACGCGTCCACGCAGGTCGGCCACATCACCCCCGGCGCCGCTCTACGATCTGGCCTGTGGACTTTCCGGAGCTGGCCGCCCGCACCCGCCGGTTCAGCCGCGGAGCGCCGCGTGCGGTCGCCGTGGCCGACGACGGCTCCCGGGTGGTCTTCCTGCGCTCGGCCGGCCCGGAGGACCCGGCCGACGCGCTCTGGCTGCTGGACGTGGCGACCGGCGAGGAGCGGCTGGTCGCCGACCCGGCGGCGCTGCTCGGGGCGGACGCCGACGTCGACGCGCTCAGCCCCGGTGAGCGCGCGCTGCGCGAGCGGCTGCGGCTGAGCGCCTCCGGCATCGGCTCGTACGCGCTGGACGCCGCCGGCCGGGTGGCGGTCTTCGCGCTGGCCGGCCGGCTGTTCCGGGCCGACCTGGTGCACGGCGACGTGGTCGAGGTGGCCACCGTCGGCCCGGTGCTCGACCCGCGGCCCGACCCGACCGGGCAGCGCCTGGCGTACGTGACCGACGCCGCCGAGGGGGTCCGCCGAGGTCAGCTGCGGGTGGTCGAACACGACGGCACGGACACCCTGCTGGCCGGCGAGGACTCCGGGGTGACGTGGGGGTTGGCCGAGCACATCGCGGCCGAGGAGTTCGACCGGTTCCGCGGCTACTGGTGGGCGCCCGACGGGCGCTCCGTGCTGGCCGCCCGGGTGGACGAGTCCCGGCTGGACCGCTGGCACCTGCACGACCCGGCCGACCCGGCGAGCCCGCCGACCACGGTCGCGTACCCCCGGGCGGGCGGCCCGAACGCCGAGGTCAGCCTGCACCTGCTCGACCTCGACGACGGCTGGGTCGACGTGCACTGGGACCGGGAGACCTACCCGTACCTGACCGCGGTGCACTGGGCCGACGGCGGGCCGCTGATCACCGTGCTGCGCCGTTCCCAGCAGCACGGCCTGGTGCTCGCGGTCGACCCGCGTACCGGCGAGACGCAGGTGCACGCCGAACTGGCCGACCCGCGCTGGGTGGAGCCGATCCCCGGCACCCCGGCGCACCTGCCGGACGGCCGGGTGCTGGTCGGCGGGGAACTGGCCCACGACGGGTACGACGCCCGCTGCCTCTTCGCCGACGGGACCCTGCTCACCCCGCCGTCGCTCTACGTGCGACGGGTGGTGGGTCGGCTGCCCGGCAACACCGGCCCGGCCGACCTGCTGGTGGAGGCGAGCGACGGGGAGCCGAGCGAGCGGCACCTGTTCCGGGTGCGCACCACGATCGGCGGCGGCGTCGACGCCCGCCGGATCACCACCGACCCTGGCTGGCACACCGCCGCCGTCGGCGGGGACGTGCTGGTGGTGGGCAGCGCCTCGCTCGACCACCCGGGCACCCGGTGGACGGTGTGGCAGGGCGAGCGCGAGGTGGCCGTGCTGCGTTCGCTCGCCGCGACCCCGCCGTACTCGCCGCTGCCGCTGCTGGAGCGGGTCACCGACCGGCGGCTGCCGACGGCGGTGCTCTACCCGGACAACTACGTCACCGGGCGGCGGCTGCCGGTGCTGCTGGACGTCTACGGCGGGCCGGGGCACCAGGAGGTGCTCGCCGCCCGCTCGGCCTGGCTGGAGCGCCAGTGGTGGGCCGACGCCGGCTTCGCGGTGGTCACCGTCGACAACCGCGGCACCCCGGGCGTGGCCCCCTCCTTCGAGAAGGCGATCCACCGGCGGGTGGCCGACGTCGTGCTGCTCGACCAGGTGGACGCGCTCACCGCGTTGGCCGGCAAGCACCCCGACCTCGATCTCGGCCGGGTGGCCGTGCGCGGCTGGTCGTTCGGCGGCTGGCTGGCGGGGCTGGCGGTGCTGCGGCACCCGGAGCTGTTCCGGTGCGGCATCGTCGGGGCGCCGGTCACCGACTGGGCGCTGTACGACACCGCGTACACCGAGCGCTACCTGGGCCTGCCGGACGACGGCACGGACATCTACGCGCACCACTCGCTGGTGGAGCTGGCCGGCGAGCCGGTGACCGATCCGGAGTCGGCCCGCCCGCTGCTGCTGGTGCACGGCCTGGTCGACGACAACGTGGTGGCCGCGCACACCCTGCGCCTGTCGGCGGCGCTGCTGGCGACCGGCCGGCCGCACTCGGTGCTCCCGCTGACCGGGGCCACCCACATGGCCGCCGGCGGCACCGCGGAACGCCTGCTCAGGCTGGAGCTGGACTTCGTCCGCCGGCACCTGTAAGGAAGGGCACCTTGTTAACGCCTGCGGTAGAGGAAGGGGCCCTTCCTAACACGACGGGCAGGCGGCGCCGAATGCGCGGAGGCCCCGGTCGACGACGCTGTCGACCGGGGCCCGTCCGTGCGGTTGGTGCCTGCGGGTTACTGCTTGACGTACGCGTTCACGAAGGCCGGGTAGCCGAAGACGCTGGAGACGAAGACCCCGCCGGCCTTGGAGCCGTGCACGAGGTAGGCCACGTCGACGTAGAGCGGCACGACCGGGGCGTGCTCCTTCATGATCCGCTCGTCGAGCTTGGCCCACTCCGGGCCCTGCTCGCCCGGCGGCAGGGCCAGGATCCGGTCGAACTCGGCGTTGATCGCCGGGTCGTTGAAGAACGCGCTGTTGCTGTTGCCCTCGGGCTTGATGGTGCGGCCGTCGTAGAGCACCGGCAGGATCGAGGCGCCGCTCGGCCAGTCGGCCGCCCAGTTACCGATGTACAGGTCCCAGGGGTTGTCCTTCTTCTTGACCTCGTCGAGCTTCGAGTCGTCCGGGATGTTCCGGACGGTGATCTTGAAGCCGGCCCGCTCCAGGTTGCCCTTGAGCTGGGTGGCGATCTGCTGCTCGCTCGTGTTGTCCGCGACGCCGAGGACCAGCTCCGGCGTCTGGCCGCCCAGCAGCTCCTTGGCCTTGTCGACGTTGCCGTTGGCGCCGGCCGGGTAGGCGTCGTACGCCTTGAAGCCGATCGTGGACGGCGGCATCAGCGTGGTCATCGGCGCGGCGACGGTCTGCCCGCCGACCGACTTGATCAGGCCCTCGCGGTCGATGGCGTAGTTCAGCGCCTGGCGGACCTTCAGGTCCTTCACCCGCTGGTTGTTGATGACGAGCTGGTTGGAGCTCGGCGTCGGGGAGAGGATGGTCCGCTCCTTGAGCGCCGGGTCGTTGGCGACCTTGGCGACCAGCGAGGCGGGCACGTAGTTGAAGGCGACGGCGCTCTGGTCGGCGCCGTTGTCGGCGATCACCCGGTTGTTCGCGGCGTCGGCCGTCGCGCCGAAGCTCCAGACGAACTGGTCCGGGTACTGGTGCCGCACCGGGTCGGTGTTCGGGTCCCAGTGCGGGTTGCGGTCCAGGGTGATCTGCACGCCGACCTGGTTCTTGGCGATCTTGTAGGGACCGGACGAGAACGGCTGGTGGTCCAGGTTGACGCCGGTGTCCTTGTCAGCCGGCAGCGGCGCGGTGGTCGGCAGCGAGACCGCGAACGGCAGGTCACAGCGGGGCTTGGCGAACTCGAAGCGCAGGGTCTTCGCGTCCGGGGTGCTCAGGCCCGGGGGCAGCGAGGTCTTGTTCTTCTTGAAGTCCCACTTGGTGTCGAACTGCGGGCTGTCGGCCAGCCACTCCTGGATGTAGGTGGGGCCGCCCGACAGGTCCGGGTCGAAGGAGCGGGCGATGCCGTACGCGATCTCCTTGGAGGTGATCGGGCGGCCGTCCTCGAACTTGACCCCGTCCTTGATCTTGAATTCCCAGACCTTGCAGTCGTTGTTGACGTTGGTGCCCGGCGTCTCGGCCAGGTCGCCGACGAGGACCAGGCCGCCCTTGCCGTCGTCCTTCCACGTGGTCAGGTAACGGGAGAACAGCGGCGACGTCATCAGGCCGGCGAACGAGTACGTCCGCTGCGGGTCCAGGTGGGAGATGGGGGTCTCCCGGATGATGGTGAAGGTGCCGCCCTTCTGGGCGCCCGGCACCTCGGCCGCCGGACCCATGGAGTCCTTCGGGTCGGTCGCGATGACCCCGGTCTGCTGCCGGTTGGTGTCCACCGTGGTGCCTTCGCCCGTGTTCTCCGAGCACGCACCCAATGCCACAACCAGTGCGATCGCGCCGCCTGCGGCGGCCGCCACGCGTGGTCGCATCTCCTACCTCCTCCACCCAGGTGCCGCCGGGCGTGAACGCCGACGTCCCGAGGATCGTAAAGAAGAAAACCTACGAGTTGTGTAACAGTTGTCGATAAATTTCACCGCCGCCGACCGGCGGACGCCCGGGGCGGGCGCGCCGGCCGGGACGGGCGGGTCACCCGAGCCGTACGCGGGGGTCGATGGCGGCGTAGAGCAGGTCGACCAGCACGTTGGCGATCACCACGAAGACCGCCGAGATGAGCACGGTCGCCATGATGGTGGGCAGGTCGCCGGCGCGTACCGCCTCGACGGCGGTCCGCCCCAGCCCCTGGATGCCGAAGGTGGTCTCGGTGATCACCGTGCCGCCCAGCGCCGCCCCGACGTCCAGGCCGGCGATGGTGACCACCGGGGTGATCGCGGCGCGCAGCGCGTGCCGCCCGTACACCTTCGGCTTCGCCAGGCCCTTCGCCCGCGCGGTGCGCACGAAGTCCTCGGAGAGCGTCTCCAGCATCTGCGCCCTCGACAGCCGGGCGTAGATGGCGGAGAAGAGGAAGGCCAGCGCGACCCAGGAGAGCACCAGGCCGCTGGCCCACTTCAGGGGATTGTCGAAGATCGACGTGTAGCTCGGCACGGGCAGCAGTCGCAGGTTGTAGACGAAGACCAGCAGCAGCACCGCGCCGACGAAGTAGAGCTGCAGCGAGGCGCCGGTCAGCGAGAAGCCGATCGCGGCCCGGTCCAGCCAGGTGCCCCGGCGCAGCGCCGAGACCATGCCGAGGCCGACGCCGAGCAGCAGCCAGAGGATCGCCGCCGGGATCACGATGCTCAGCGTCACCGGCAGCACCCGGGCGATGGTGTCCAGCACCGCCTCGTTGTTGACGTACGACCAGCCCAGGCAGGGCGCGTCGCACCGGCCGCCCTGGGCGCTGCCCAGGTCCCGCCCGGTGAAGATGCCCTTCATGTAGCCGGCGTACTGGGTGATCAGCGGGTCACGCAGGCCCAACTCCTCGCGGACCCGCTCCAGCCGCTCGGGGTTGCAGTTCTTCGGGCACATGCCGCTGACCGGGTCGCGGGGCAGCGCGAAGAACATCAGGAAGGTCAGCACGCTCACCGCGAACAGGGTGAGCACCGCGGAGAAGATCCGCTTGATCAGGAAGCGCGCCATCGGAAACCCCTACCGGGACGACTTCGGGTCGAGCGCGTCGCGCAGCGCGTCGCCGAAGAGGTTGAACGCGAACACGAGCGCGAAGATCGTGATGCCGGGGAAGAAGACGAACGCCGGGTCGGTCTGGAGGTAGTCCAGGCTCTGGTAGATCATCCGACCGAAGCTCGGCGTCTCCTCGGTCAGCCCGACGCCGATGAACGACAGCGCGGCCTCGCTGGTGATGAACTGCGGCACCGCCAACGAGAACGACACCAGGATCGGCGCCCAGATGTTCGGCAGCAGTTGCCGGAAGAGCATGTGCGCCAGCCCGGCGCCGCTGGCCTTAGCGGCCTCCACGAACTCCCGCTCGCGCAGCGCGATCACCTGGCCGCGGACCAGCCGGGCGGTGCCGGTCCAGCCGAAGATCGCGAAGACGGCGATCAGCACCCCGACGCCGAAGGCGGGCGAGACCGCGTCCCGCTCGCCGTAGAAGCGCAGCGTCAGGGTCGGGGTCAGGGCCAGCGCGATGATCAGGAACGGCATGGCCAGGGTCAGGTCGGTGATCCAGTTGATCACCGCGTCGAGCCAGCCGCCGAGGTACCCGGCGAGCGCGCCGAGCGCGATGCCGATGGCCGCCGTGATCACCGCCGCCGCGAAGGCGATCAGCAGTGAGGTACGCAGGCCGTACACCAGCCGGATGAAGATGTCCCGACCGAGGTTGGGCTCCAGCCCGAAGAAGTGGTCCCCCGACACGCCACCGGCGTAGCCCAGCGGCATGCCGAAGCCGTCCAGCTTGGCCTGGAACTGGTCGCGTGGGCTGATCCCGTAGAACGCCTCGATCAGCGGCGCGGCGAGCGCCACCAGCACGAAGAAGACCAGCATCGCCCCGCTGACCATCGCCGTCCGGTCGCGGCGCAGCCGGAGCATGGCGAGTTGGCCGGGCGATCGGCCGACGAAGCCCTTCTCCTTCGGCGCGTCGGCGCCGCCGCCCGAGTCGATCTCGGCCAGCGCCACGCCCTCCACCGGGGACATGCTCATCTCGACACCTCCTCGACGCCCGCATCCGTGCCCGCCGGCTCGGCGCCCGCCCCGTCTGCCGCGTCGCCGCCCGCGCCGTCTGCCGGCTCGGCGGCCGACGTCGCCGGCTGCCCGGCCGGGGCGGCCTCGACGGGCCCCCGCTCCGGGAAGTGGCAGGCCGCGGCCTGGCTTCCGCCGTCGCGGGGCACCAGCGCCGGCTCCTCGCTGGCACAGATGTCCTGTGCCTTCCAGCAACGGGTGCGGAACCGGCAGCCCGACGGCGGGTTGAGCGGGGTGGGCACGTCGCCGGCCAGCCGGATCCGGCCGGCCGGGCCGAGCTTGGTGACGTCCGGGATCGCCGAGAGCAGCGCCCGGGTGTACGGGTGCTGCGGGCGCTCGTAGATGTCGTCCCGGTCGCCGATCTCGACGATCTTGCCGAGGTACATGACGGCGACCCGCTGGCAGAAGTGCCGCACCACGGCCAGGTCGTGCGCGATGAAGACGAACGCCAGGCCCAGGTCGCGCTGCAGGTCGCGGAGCAGGTTGACCACCTGCGCCTGGATCGACACGTCCAGGGCGGAGACCGGCTCGTCGGCGACGATCAGCTTCGGCCGCAGCGCCAGGGCGCGGGCGATGCCGATGCGCTGGCGCTGGCCGCCGGAGAACTCGTGCGGGTACCGGTTGTAGTGCTCCGGGTTCAGCCCGACCAGCTCCAGCAGCTCCTGCACCCGGGCCTTGATCCCGCCCGGCGGGTCGATCCCGTTGACCTGCAACGGCATCGCGACGATCCGGCCGACGGTGTGCCGGGGGTTCAGCGAGGCGTACGGGTCCTGGAAGATGATCTGAAGGTCCTGCCGCAGCGGGCGCAGCTCACGCCGGCCGGCGTGGGTGATGTCCCGCCCGGCGAACTCGATGCTCCCCGCGCTGGGCTCCAGCAGGCGGACCAGCATCCGGCCGGTCGTCGTCTTGCCGCAGCCGGACTCCCCCACCAGACCGAGCGTCTCGCCCGGGCGCACGTCGAAGTCCAGCCCGTCCACGGCCCGCACCAGGCCCGTGCTCCGCAGCCCGCTGCGCACCGGGAAGTGCTTGGCCAGCCCGCGCACCCGCAGCAGCGGCTCGACCGTCTCCACACTCATCGGGTCCCACCCTCGTTCGCGACTGCGGGACTCCGCTCCGCTGCGTTCCTCGCGCTCACCGAGCCACCCCCACGTGCGCGATGTCCTCCGCGTACAACCGGGTCCGGTCGTCGGCGGAGAGGTGACAGGCCACCAGGTGGCCGGGCGCGCCCGCCGGGCGCAGCTCCGGGACCTCGGTGCGCGAGCGGTCGCCGTTGCGACCGGCGTACCGGCAGCGCGGGTGGAAGGCGCAGCCGGGCGGGAGGTTGATCAGGCTGGGCGGGTTGCCCTTGATCGGCACCAGGTCCGCGTCCGCGTCGCCGTGCAGGGAGGGCACGCTGGAGAGCAGGCCCCAGGTGTACGGGTGCTGCGGCCGCCGGAGCACCTGCTCGACGCTGCCGTGCTCGACGGCCCGCCCGCCGTACATGACCAGCACCTCGTCGGCGACCTGGCTGACCACGCCCAGGTCGTGCGTGATCATGATGATCGCGGAGTGGAACTCGGCCTGGAGATCGGCCAGCAGGTCGAGGATCTGCGCCTGTACGGTCACGTCCAGGGCGGTGGTCGGCTCGTCGGCGATCAGCAGGTCCGGGTCGTTGACCAGCGCCATGGCGATCATCGCCCGCTGCCGCATGCCGCCGGAGAACTCGTGCGGGTACTGGTCGAAGCGGCGGGCCGGCTGCGGGATGCCGACCCGGCCCAGCATGTCCACCGCGCGCTGGCGGGCCTCGCGCTTGCCGGCCTTCGGGTGGTGCACCCGGTACGCCTCGGCGATCTGCCTGCCCACCGTGAAGTACGGGTGCAGCGCGGACAGCGGGTCCTGGAAGATCATCGCCATGTCCCGGCCGCGCAGCCGGCGTACCTCCTCCTCCGGCAGGCCGACCAGTTGGCGCCCGCCGACGGAGATCTCCCCGGTGATGGTGGTCCGCTTGGCGTTGTGCAGGCCGAGGACGGCCAGCGAGGTGACGCTCTTGCCCGAGCCCGACTCACCGACGATGCCGAGCGTGCGCCCCCGCTCCACCGCGAACGACACCCCGTCGACCGCGCGCACCACGCCGTCCTCGGTGTCGAAGCGGACCCGCAGGTCGCTCACCCGCAGGTACGGGTCCTGGCCGGAGCGCTGCTCCGGCACGCTGGGGCGGCCCGGTTCCCCGGACGACGCCGACTCCGGACTGCCCACGACCGCCTCCCTCAGTGACGAAGAGAACCTACAGGAAATCACTGAGGGTGAAAATAAGCTACATAACCGAGGGCTGTCAGCGGGCCACAGCGTAACGACTCTGCAACGGGCCCGCACCCCTCACCTCGGCATTCATCGGCGTTGACGTCCCCGCGCCCGCACAGCAGGTGCGACGATGGGCGCGGCAGCCCGGGGAGGATTCCCGCCGGCAGGAGGTGGAGGTGACCATGACCGCGGCGGTGTTCGGCCACGACGGCCCGTGGAGCGAAGAGGAGTACCTCGCCCTCGGCGAGACGCAGCAGCGCGTCGAACTCTTCGACGGGAGCCTCCACGTGACCCCAGCCCCCACTCCCCGCCACCAGCGCATCTCACGCAAGCTGGGCAACCTTCTCGAACCCGCCGCCGAAGCCCTCGGGCTGGAGCTACTGGAAGCGGTGAACGTCCGGCTCCGGCCGGGTCGCATCCCCATTCCCGACCTCGTGGTCACGGCTCCGATCGACCTCGACGACCCCTGGATCGAGGCGGCCGACGTCCGGCTGGTCTGCGAGATCATCTCGCCGGGCAACGAGGCCACCGACAAGGTGCTCAAGATGCACTACTACGCGGCGGCCGGCATCGAGTGGTACCTCCTCGTGGAGCAGGAGAACCTGACCATGCACCTGTACCAGCAGCAGGGCGCCCACTACGTCGAGCGGTCGGTGACCAAGGCCGGCGACGAGCTGGAGCTGACCGAGCCCGTACGGGTCACGATCCGGCCGGAGGACCTGCTCGCCTGACGGATGTCGGTGGGCTCGCCTAGGGTCGGGCGCATGAGCGAGCTCCCGCGAGCGAATCATCAACGCAGCCCGGTGGTGCCTCATGACGGCACAGAGCGCGGCGAAGTGCCGTCGTGACCGAGTTCGACGCGGCTGCCGCCGCGGTGCAGGCCGCGCTCGACGCGGGAGCCCGATACGCCGACGCCCGGGTGATGCACCGCCGCTACGAGTCCATGTCGGCCCGCAACGGCGACATCGAGGAGCTGACCCAGGACGAGAGCATCGGGCTGGGCGTCCGCGCGCTGGTCGGGTCGAGCTGGGGTTTCCACGCCGTACCGGAGCTGTCCGACGCCGCCGCCCGCGAGGCCGGCCGGCGCGCCGCGCGGATCGCCGCGGCGAGCGCGCGGGTCCCGGGGCCGCCGATCGACCTGGTGCCGGCCGCGGCGGTGACCGCGAGCTGGGCCTCCCCCTGCGTGGTGGACCCGCTCGGCGTGCCGCTCTCCGACAAGGGTGACCTGCTGGTCGGTGCCACGCGGACGATGGCGGAGCACGGCGCCGACGTGGCCGAGGGCCTCTACCAGGTCTGGGACACGGCCAAGTGGTTCGTCTCCAGCGAGGGGCACCGGATCGACCAGCGGATCCGCGAGTGCGGCGGCGGCATCTCCGCCACCGCCGTCGGTGACGGGGAGACCCAGCGCCGCTCCTACCCGAGCTACCGAGGCCAATACGGCACCACCGGCTGGGAGTTGGTCACCTCGCTCGACCTGGCCGCGCATGCGGCGCGGATCGCCGAGGAGGCCCGGGCGCTGCTCACCGCGCCGCCCTGCCCCGCCGGCGAGACCGACCTCATCCTCGGCGGCGAGCAACTCGCCCTGCAGATCCACGAGTCGGTCGGGCACGCCATCGAGCTGGACCGGATCCTCGGCTGGGAGGCCGCCTTCGCCGGCACCTCCTGGTTGGACCTGGCCCAGCTCGGCTCGCTGCGCTACGGCTCCGAGCTCATGAACGTCACCATCGACCCCACCATCCCCGGCGCGCTCGGCAGCTTCGGCTTCGACGACGAGGGCTCCCCGGCCGTCAGGCGCGACGCGGTGCGCGAGGGTCGCTGGGTGGGCGTGCTCGCCGGCCGGGACTCGGCAGCCGTCGCCGGCCTGGACCACGGCGGCAGCGTACGCGCCGACGGCTGGGCCCGGCTGCCGATGGTGCGGATGACCAACGTGGGCCTGGAGCCCGGCCCGCACACCCTGGAGGAGATCGTCGCCGCCACCGACGACGGGGTGCTGATGGACGTCAACCGCTCCTGGTCGATCGACGACAAGCGGCTCAACTTCCAGTTCGGCTGCGAGATCGGCTGGGAGGTGAAGAAGGGCCGGCGCGGGCGGATGCTGCGCAACCCCACCTACACCGGCATCGGTCCCCTCTTCTGGCGCTCGATGGACATGCTCTCCTCGGAGACCGTCGCCTGGGGCACGCCCAACTGCGGCAAGGGCCAGCCAGGCCAGGTCGGCCACACCGGCCACCCGGCCGCGCCGGCCCGCTTCCGCAACGTCCGGGTAGGAGTTCGTGCGTGAGCGCGAGGAATGAGCGAGCGCAGCGAGCGAGTCCCGCAGTCGCGAACGAAGAGGGTGCAGCATGAGCGAGCTGGAGATGGCCGGTCAGGTGGTGGAGCTGGTCCGCCGGCTCGGGGGGTCCGACGCGCAGGCCGAGGCGGTGGTCACCCGGGCCGACCTGGCGCTGACCCGGTTCGCCAACTCGTTCATCCACCAGAACGTGGCCGAGTCCGGCGTCGAGGTCCGGCTGCGGCTGCACGTCGGCGGGCGCACGGCCGCCGGCAGCGGCAGCGTGGTCACCGCCGACGGGCTGCGCGCGCTGGTCGAGCGCACCCTCGCCGCGGCGCGGCTCTGTCCGCCCGACCCGGCCTGGCCGGGGCTCGCCCCGCCGGCGCCGGCGCCGACTGCCGCGACCTTCGACGAGGCCACCGCGTACGCCGAGCCGGATGAGCGGGCCGAGCTGGTGCGCGCGTTCGTGGCGGCGGCCGGCGGGCTGGAGGCGGCCGGCTACTGCCGCACGGCGCACCGCTCCTCCGCGTTCGCCAATTCGGCCGGCCACTCGGCGTGGGGCCGCGCCGCCGAGGCGGCGATGGACGGCATCGCCCGCACCGGCGGCTCCGACGGCGTGGCCCGGTTCTGCGCCGACCGGCTCGCCGAAATCGACGGGGCCGCGCTCGGCGCCCGGGCCGCGGCCAAGGCGCGCGCCGCGGCCGACCCGGTCGAGTTGCCGCCCGGCCGCTACGAGGTGGTGCTGGAGCCGGCCGCCGTCGCCGACCTGCTCCAGAATCTCTCCTGGTTCGGCTTCAACGGCAAGCGGTACGCCGAGCGGCAGTCCTTCGCCGAGCCGGGGGTGGCCCAGTTCGACCCGGCCATCAGCCTGGTCGACGACCCGCTCGGCGGCTCCGGGCTGCCGTTCGACGTCGAGGGCACGCCCCGGCGCGCCGTGAGCCTGGTCGAGGCGGGCACCACCCGGGCGGTGGCGCACGACCGGCGCACCGCCGTCGAGGCCGGCGCGGCCTCGACCGGGCACGCCCTGGCCGGCGCCGCGACGTGGGGCCCGATGCCCCGCAACCTGCGCCTGCGGGCGGCCGGGCCGACGGGTGCCGGAGCCACCGGCGGCGGGCCGGCAGCGACGTCGGGCGCCGACGCGGCGGACTCCGCCGTGCCGGGCACGGCGGGCGCGGGCGGCGGCGTGCCGGGTGCGGTGGTCGACGGGGACACCGCCGGGCTGGTCGGTCGGGTGCGGCGGGGGCTGCTGGTCAGCGACCTCTGGTACACCCGCGTGCTCGATCCGAAGAGCCTGGCCGTCACGGGCCTGACCCGCAACGGCGTCTGGCTGGTGGAGGACGGCGTGGTGACCCGGGCGGTCCGCGACCTGCGCTTCACCGAGTCCTACCCCCGTGCCCTCGGTCCCGGCGCGGTGCTCGGCGTCGGCAGCCGGGCGGTACGCCAGCCGGACCGGACGGACGGCGTCTGGTGGGAGGCCCCGCCGCTGCGGCTGGCCTCCTGGAACTTCACGGGCGGCGCCTCCGGCTGAGCCCGCGGTCCGCTGCACAGGTCGGAGCCCGGCCCGGCGCCCGCTCCACGACGGAGTTCGGGCCGGCGACGCTTCCGGGTGAGTCGCGCGCGTACGACGGACAGGCGACCGGTGAGGTTCTTAACATCCGGACATCGATCATCGTTCGGGGCTTTCCACCGGCCGGGACACACGGGACACTGCCTTGCGCGGACGGCCCGCAAAGATCGGCGTAACGTGTGTCACTTAGCTGCGCCGTATCGCCGGCGCGGTCGTTGGTGTGCGCATGACGTGGCAAGCGGGTGCGGGTTCGCCGGTCCGCGTGCCGACCGGAAACTGATCCGCCCGCGCGTGCGGGCCCCGTCAGGGAGACGACTCGAATGACATCAACGGCAACGAGGCCGCGGGGGGCGCGGGCGCGCGCCGCCATCGCGGCGAAGACGTTGCGTACCGATCGCTGGTGGCTCGCCCCCCTGCTCACCGTGATCGGGCTCGGCGCGTGGGTCGCGTACGCGACGGTCCGGGTCTTCATGCACGACTACTACTGGGTCGACGCGTACCACTACCTGACCCCGTTCTACTCCCCCTGCGTCACCGAACGGTGCGTCGAGGGCTCCTCGCACTTCGGCAGCTTCCTGCCCAGCTGGTGGATCATCCCGGACGCCGCGCTGACCCTGCCGTTCCTGCTGCTGTTCCGCCTCACCTGCTACTACTACCGCAAGGCGTACTACCGCTCGTTCTGGCTGTCGCCGCCCGCGTGCGCGGTGCCGGACGGGCACCAGTCCTACGGCGGCGAGACCCGGTTCCCGCTGCTCGGCCAGAACCTGCACCGCTACTTCTTCTACGCCGCCGCCGTCATCTCGCTGATCAACACCTGGGACGCGATCCTGGCCTTCCACTCGCCGAAGGGCTTCGGGTTCGGTCTGGGCAACATCATCCTGCTCGGCAACGTGGTCATGCTGTGGGCGTACACGATCTCCTGCCACTCCTGCCGGCACATCATCGGCGGGCGGCTCAAGCACTTCTCCAAGCACCCGGTGCGCTACCGGGCCTGGACCTTCATCTCCGCCCTGAACGTCCGGCACATGCAGCTCGCCTGGATCACCCTCGGCACCCTGGCCCTGACGGACTTCTACGTCATGGCGGTCGCGGCGGACTGGTTCAACGACCTGCGGTTCATCAACTAGAGGGCCCCCTGACATGACCAATCCTCACCACCACACGAGCTCCACCACGCGAATCGAACGACACCACTACGACGTCGTCGTGATCGGAGCCGGCGGCGCCGGCCTGCGCGCGGCGATCGAGGCCCGGCTCGCCGGCAAGAAGACCGCGATCATCTCGAAGTCGCTCTTCGGCAAGGCGCACACGGTGATGGCCGAGGGCGGCGCCGCCGCCGCGATGGGCAACGTGAACAGCCGGGACAACTGGCAGGTGCACTTCCGCGACACCATGCGCGGCGGCAAGTTCCTCAACAACTTCCGGATGGCCGAGCTGCACGCGAAGGAGTCGCCGCAGCGGATCTGGGAGCTGGAGACGTACGGCGCGCTCTTCGACCGCACCAAGGACGGGAAGATCTCGCAGCGCAACTTCGGCGGCCACGAGTACCCGCGCCTGGCGCACGTCGGCGACCGGACCGGCCTGGAGCTGATCCGCACCCTCCAGCAGAAGATCGTCTCCCTCCAGCAGGAGGACAAGCGGGAGCACGGCTCGTACGACGCCCGGATCAAGGTCTTCGCCGAGACCACCATCACCGAGTTGCTGCTCGACGGCGACCGGGTCGCCGGCGCGTTCGGCTACTACCGGGAGTCCGGCGAGTTCGTCCTCTTCGAGGCGCCGGCCGTGGTGCTGGCGACCGGCGGCGTCGGCCGCTCCTACAAGGTCACCTCGAACTCCTGGGAGTACACGGGGGACGGGCACGCGCTGGCCCTGCGCGCCGGCGCGACGCTGATCAACATGGAGTTCCTCCAGTTCCACCCGACCGGCATGGTCTGGCCGGTGTCGGTGAAGGGGATCCTGGTCACCGAGTCGGTGCGCGGCGACGGCGGCGTGCTGAAGAACTCCGACGGCAAGCGGTTCATGTTCGACTACGTCCCCGACGTCTTCCGCAAGCAGTACGCGGACAACGAGGCCGAGGCGGACCGCTGGTACAAGGACCCGGACAACAACCGGCGCCCGCCGGAGCTGCTGCCCCGCGACGAGGTCGCGCGCGCGATCAACAGCGAGGTCAAGGCCGGTCGGGGCACCCCCGCCGGCGGCGTCTACCTGGACATCGCCTCCCGGCTGCCGGCCGAGGAGATCAGGCGCCGGCTGCCGTCGATGTACCACCAGTTCAAGGAGCTGGCCGACGTCGACATCACCAAGGAGCCGATGGAGGTCGGGCCGACCTGCCACTACGTGATGGGCGGCGTGGAGGTGGACCCGGACTCGGGCGCCGCGTACGGCACCGTGCGGGGGCTCTTCGCCGCGGGTGAGGTCTCCGGCGGCATGCACGGCTCCAACCGGCTCGGCGGCAACTCGCTGTCCGACCTGCTGGTCTTCGGCAAGCGCGCGGGCGGCCACGCCGCCACGTACGCCGACAGCCTGACGGCCCGCCCGAAGGTCCACGTCGCGGCGGTGGAGACCGCGGTGGAGACCGCGCTGGCACCGTTGCAGCGGGACACCGGCGAGAGCCCGTACACCCTCCAGCAGGACCTCCAGGCGGTGATGGGCGACCTCGTCGGGATCATCCGGCGCGAGGGTGAGCTGGCCGACGCGCTGAGCCGGCTGGCGGAGCTGCGCGAGCGGGTGGCCAAGGTCAGCGCGAGCGGCGGCCGCCGCTACAACCCGGGCTGGCACCTGGCGCTGGACCTGCGCAACATGCTGGTGGTCTCGGAGTGCACCGCGAAGGCGGCGCTGGAGCGGCAGGAGTCGCGCGGCGGCCACACCCGGGAGGACTACCCGGCGATGGACCCGATGTGGCGCCGGGTCAACCTGGTCTGCTCGCTGGACGGCGACACCGTGCGCCTGGAGCGCAAGCCGCTGCCGAAGATGCGCGCGGAGCTGATCGGCCTCTTCGACCGCGCGGAGCTGGCCAAGTACCTCACAGACGAGGAGCTCGCCGAGTTCGACGCCCTCGTCGCCGACGCCGAGGCCGAGGAGGCGGGCAAGTAATGGCGGAGCAGAAGTCCCCCGGGGCCGGCAAGCCCGGCGCCAAGCGCCAGTTCCGCATCTGGCGCGGCGACGAGAACGGCGGCGACCTGCAGGACTACATGGTCGAGGTGAACGAGGGCGAGGTGGTCCTCGACGTCATCCACCGGCTCCAGGCCACCGACGCCCCGGATCTGGCCTGCCGGTGGAACTGCAAGGCCGGCAAGTGCGGCTCCTGCTCGATGGAGATCAACGGCAAGCCGCGGCTGAGCTGCATGACCCGGATGTCCACCTTCACGGAGGACGAGACGGTCACGGTCACCCCGCTGCGCACCTTCCCGGTCATCCGGGACCTGGTCACCGACGTCTCGTTCAACTACGAGAAGGCGCGGGAGACCCCGGCGTTCGCGCCACCGGCCGACCTGGCCCCCGGCGAGTACCGGATGCAGCAGGTCGACGTGGAGCGCTCGCAGGAGTTCCGCAAGTGCATCGAGTGCTTCCTGTGCCAGAACGTCTGCCACGTGATCCGGGACCACGAGGAGAACAAGCAGGCGTTCTCCGGGCCGCGGTTCTTCATCCGGGCCGCGGAGCTGGACATGCACCCGCTCGACGCGAGGACCGACCGCAAGGAGTACGCGCAGGCCGAACAGGGCCTCGGATTCTGCAACATCACCAAGTGCTGCACCGAGGTCTGCCCGGAGCACATCAAGATCACGGACAACGGGATCATCCCCATGAAGGAGCGGGTCGTCGACCGCAGGTACGATCCCCTCGTGTGGCTTGGTAGCAAGATCTTCCGGAGGGGTCAGGTGCCTCAGACCATCGTGACCAGCGGGCACGCCAGCGGTGCGGTGCACGGCAGCGCGGCCCACGGGGGCGTGCACTCGCACGCGGGCGGCTCGCACGACCCGCAGGCCGAGGTGCAGGCGCAGCGCGGCGTCAACTGGCACCGCGAGGTGCCGAAGCCGACGGCGCCGGCCGTGGACACCCACGGCAGGCTTCCGCTGACGGAGCTCACCTTCGACCGGGCGGCGGCGCCGTCGCCGTTCGGCGAGGACGTGACCTTCCCGCTGCCGCCGGAGCACCTGAACTTCGCCCACCCGGAGCAGGACAAGCACTGAGGGCGTCGACGATGACGGGGGCCGCGGCTGTTGCCGCCGGCCCCCGTCCCGTTTCCGCCCGGGTGTCCGCTTCGGCTCAGCCGGGCGCGAGAATCGGGCGGAGGGCGGCAACGATGGGGGCGTCGGCCGGCAGCCAGGTGACGCTGTCCAACTCGTCGGCGGAGAGCCAGCGCAGTGCCGAGTGCTCCAACGCCTGCGGCTGGTCGCCGTGCAGCAGGCGGGCCGCGTACACCTTGAGCACGGAGCGGCCGTGCGCCATCCGGACGTTGCGGCCGACCCGGTCGCCGATCTCCACGCGTACGGCGAGTTCCTCGGCACACTCGCGGACGAGCGCGGCGGTCTCGCTCTCGCCCGGCTCCACCTTGCCGCCAGGGAACTCCCACATGCCCGCCACCTCCGGCGGCGCGGCCCGGGCGCAGGCGAGCACCCTGCCGTTCCTGATGATCGCCGCCCCGACGACGACCCTCAGGTCCCGTCGTTCGGCCTGCCCGCCGCCGTTAGCCCGTTCGGTCCGCACGGGCATCCAGCGTGCCAGATCAATCGGCGGTTTGGGTAGCGTGGCCGACCGTCAGGGCAGGAGAAGACGGAAGTGTGGGCGTGGACACACCCACCGTGCGACGACAGACTAGAGGGCACCGACAAGACACGGAACGGCGACGATTTGGCCACAAGCCGGCAACGGCGCCTGGGAGGTGCGGTGATGCGCGTGCTGTTCAACGGCCGGGCGAAGCACGACTACCTCAGCGACGCCCTCACCCTGCTCACCGGTTGGACCCGGGAGGGTGAGCAGATCCGACGGACCCTCGTGATCGACGACACGCAGCACGCGGCCCTCACCGAGCGGGTGAAGGTGGTCGCCGACGCGCTGCACCTGCGGCCCGAGATCAGCCGCCGCGCCGACCACACGCACATCAAGGTCGGGCACGGCAACGCCCCGCTGACCGAGCGCGAGGTGCTGCTGGCCGCGCGCATCGAGGACGCCTACCGCGCGGTCACCCAGCCCTGACCCACGCGCCGGCTACGCGGCGTCCTGGGGGTACCAGCGCAGCTCGACGGAGTTGCCGTCCGGGTCCCGCACGTAGAGGGAGGTGGCGCTGCCGCGCGCGCCGAACCGGCCCACCGGTCCCTCCAGGACCGTGAACACCCCCGCGTCGACGGCGTCCTGCCAGTCCAGCGGCTCCACCACCAGGCAGAAATGGTCGACGTTGGATTCGCCCCGGTCCCGACGGACGAGGTCGATGATGGTCTCCGGGCTGACGCGTACCGACGGGAACGGGACCTTGCCGGCCCGCCACTCGTCGACCCGCACCGGGGCCAGGCCCAGCACGCCGCAGTAGAAGCCCAGCGCCCGCTCGACGTCGGAGACGTTGAGCACCAGGTGGTCGAAGCCCGTGACCCGCACCGCGCTCACTTCGCCTCCAGGTCGTGGGCCTGGCGCAGCCAGTCGGTGAACAGGGCCGGGTCGACGTCGGCGAGGGCCCGCAGCTTCACCGCGGCCATCTGCCGGGCGCCCGGGACGAGCCGCCCCGACGGGTCGGTGATCTCCCGCAGCGGGGCGTCGAGGCCCGCCAGGTAGTCGGTCACTGTCGTCGTTTCCATGCCCCCACGATGCGCCGACCGGCCCGGCCGACCAAGACGCGATCACACTACGATCGTTGAGCCGGATTCAACGACGGGACACCGACGTGCTGGAACGCCACGAGCTGGAGACCTTCCTGACGCTCGCCGAGGAGTTGCACTTCGGCCGGACGGCCGAACGCCTGCGGGTGACGACCGGGCGGATCAGCCACGTGGTCAAGAAGCTGGAACGTCGCATCGGCGCCCCGCTCTTCGCCCGCACCAGCCGGGTCGTGCAGCTCACCCCCATCGGCCGGCAGCTCGCCGACGACCTGGCGCCGCTGGTCGCCGGCATGGACGAGGCGGTACGCCGGGCCGTCGAGGCGGGGCGGGGCGTCACCGGTCGGCTGCGGGTCGCCTTCCTCGGCGAGTGGACCGCCCCGGTGCTGCTCAAGGCCGTCGCCCTGTTCGCGCAACGCCACCCGGACTGCCAGGTCGAGGTGCACGAGGTCCAGCTCTTCAACTCGCGGCCGAGCCTGGTCGACGGCTCGATCGACATCCTGATGGCCGCGTACCCGTTCGACGGCATGGCCTGCGGGCCGGCGCTGCTGGAGGAGGAGCGGGTGCTCGCGGTGCCGGCGGGGCACCCGCTGACCCGGCAGGAGTCCGTCTCCCTGGAGGTGCTCGGCGACCACCCGGTGGTGCAGTACCCGGCGGTGACCTCGGTGGAGTTCAAGCGCGACCGCACGCCCGAGCACACCCCGTCGGGGCGGCCGGTGCCGAAGGGGCCGGCCGGCAACACCTTCTCGGAGATGCTGACGTTGGTCGCGATGGGGCGGGGCGTGCTGCCCGTGGGCGAGCACACCCGGCGCTACTACCCCCGCCCCGACGTGGCGTACGTGCCGATCCGCGACGCGCCGCCGATCCGGCGCGGCCTGGTCTGGCGGGAGAGCAACACCACGGCCCGGATCCGCGAGTTCGTCCGGGCCGCGACCGACGCGAACGGACGCTGACCCGCGCCACGTTCGGCGGATGCCGACCGTTCCGCAACGAAGTCGCCCGCACGCAGCACCGGATGGCATGATCGGTTTCGATGAGGCACGGCGAGTTCCACCATCCGCGGCTGGTCCGGGTCTACGACGCCGAGTGCCCCTGGGGGCGCGACGACGACTGGTTCCTGGCCCGGGTCGACGAGACGCCCGCCGCCCGGGTGCTCGACCTGGGCTGCGGCACCGGGCGGCTCGCCCTCGGCCTGGCCGCCGCCGGCCACACCGTCACCGGCGTCGACCCGGCCAGCCCCTCGCTGGCCGCCGCCCGTGCCAAGCCGGGAGCGGACCGGGTGACCTGGATCGAGGGCACCTCCGCCCTGCTGCCGGAGCGGCCGTACGACGTGGCGGTGATGACCAGCCACGTGGCGCAGTTCTTCGTGGACGACGCCGAGTGGGCGCGTACCCTCGCCGACCTGGCCCGGGCGCTGGTGCCCGGCGGCCGGCTGGCGTTCGACTCGCGCGACCCGGCGGACCGGCGGTGGGAACGCTGGAACCCGGTCGACTCGCGGCGACGCGTCACCCTGCCGGGCGGCGAGATGGTGCGGGCGTGGACGGAGGTGACCGCCGTCGACGGCGGCAGGGTCGCCTTCACCCACCACTACCTGTTCGGTGACGGCGAGGAGCTGCTCAGCTCGGCCACCCTGCGCTTCCGCACGGAGGACGAGCTGCGGAGGTCGCTGCGGGCCGCCGGGTTCGCGGTCGAGCGGATCCACGGCGGCTGGAGCGGGGAGCCGGTCGGTCGGGGCGACGGCGAGTTCCTCGTCCTGGCCCGACGGTATTGATCTTGGGTTGGCGCGCCCGGCCTACCGTGAGGGCCATGGCCAACGCGACGTACGACCGCAAGGAGCAGTTCCAGCAGATCCAGAGCGGACTGCTCCACGGGGAACAGATCATCGCCGTCTACGACGCCGTCGGCACGGGCACGGGCTTCATCGGCCTGACCGACCGACGCGTGATCATCCAGGACCGCTCCTTCGTCGGCAAGCGGTACGCGATCACCAGCATCCCGTACTCGAAGATCACCAGCGTCAGCGTGGTCAGCAACAAGTCCTGGGGCGGCTCGTTCTTCTCCACCGGCGCGATCGCGATCCACGTCGGCACGCACACCTACGAGGTGGAGTTCCGCGGCGCCCAGAAGAGCCACCACGTGCACAACGTGATCCTGCACCACTTGACCTCCTCCCCCGGCTGAAGCCGGGGGATTCCCGTGGCTGACGCGGATTCACGCCGTCAGCCGTTCGGGTGGTTGGCGCTTCACGGACCGCCCAACGGCGAGGTCTCCACGCCCTGTCACCGCCAGCCCGGCGGCGAGAATGTTCTTGGCCGCGTTCACATCGGCGTTGTCCTGATGCCTGCAGGCGACGCACCGGAAGACCGCTTGGCTCTCGCGGGACTCCCGGGCGACATGCGTGCAGGCATTGCAGGTCTGCGACGTGTACGCGGGGTTGACCTTGACGATCTGCGCCCCGTGGTACCGGGCAACATGCTGCAGCCTGAGCAGAAACCCGGCCCAGCCCTTGGCGAGGATGGCCCGATTCAAGCCAGCCTTCTGCCGAACGTTACGCCCGGGCTGCTCGATGGTGCCCTTGGCGCTGGCGGTCATGTTCCTGATACGCAGGTCCTCCACGACGACCGTGCCGTGGTTACGGACGAGCCGCACAGCGGTCCGCGCGGCGAAGTCGGCACGCCGGTCACGGATACGGGCGTTCAGGCGGGCGAGTGCGGCACGCACCGAATCGCGGCGGCCCGACCGACGGTTACGGCCATGAACACGCAACGACCGCGACAACTGCTGCTGCAACCGCCTGAGCCTCACCGCCTCGCCGGGCGTGACGAATTCCTGGTCCCACATGTCGCCGTCGGAGGTGGCGACCGCCACGGCCACACCCCGATCCACTCCCACCGGCGGTTTACCGTTCGGCGTCGCCTCGGACACGCCGTCCTCGACGCAGAACGAGATGTGCCAGCGTCCACCGGACCGGCTGACCGTGGCGTTGCGGATGGTGCCGCCGAGCGGCCGGGTCCAGCGGAACCGCACCGGACCGAACTTCGGCAGGCGCACCTCACCCCACCGCCGATTGAGCCGGCGCACCGCGATGTGGTGTGGGTCGGGAAACCGGAACGACGGCGCGGTACGCGATTTCGACCGCCACCGCACCTTCCACGTGCCGTGCGTTTTGCAGGCCCGTTCCAGGTCTCGCAACGTCTGCTGCAACGTGTGCGACGGAGCGTCGGCCAGCCACGCGCAGTGCGGGTCCTTCTTGGCTTCGGCCATCTGCCGAGCCTGCTCGACGTAGCCGATGAACCCGCCACGTCGACGGTACTCACGGCGCTGCTCCAACGCGGTGTTCCACACCGCCCGACAAACCGCCCCCACCTGCTCGGCATAAGCGACCTGATCATCGGTGAACGCGAGCAGATACCGACGGCCGGTCAGCAATTCAGCGGTCCTTCTGCAACTCGAGGTTGCCGTTCGAACGCGCCGTGACGAACACCCAGCCAACTTACAGCCCAGCGCCAGCTTCTGTCTGTCCGTAATCGGCTCGCTACCCTCACGGCTAAAGCCGGAGTCTGCGCGCTACGCATTTCGATTAGCTGAGCCGGTCGGGCAGGGCGCGGCGCTCCACGCCACTGTGGGACGCGCTCCGCCAGGCGTTCGCGCGGCAGCCGCCCGGTGGGGGTCGGCCCGGACAACCACGGGTTCGTCGGCACCAGCAGGCTCACTGCTGGTCGAGCAGGAACGGCGTGTCCGGGCAGGTCAGGCACACGAAGATGCGCAGCGCGCCATACCGACCGACGACCACGCCGGTCGGCTCGTACGGGTCGTCGTCGTCCGGTGCGCCGTCCGCCCGGGTCGGGCGCCACCGGTCGGCCCCGTGCTCGGAGGAGTCGATGACGAGGGCCAGCGTGGTGGGACCGGCGCACCGGGGGCACGGCGTCGGGAGCAGGTCCGTGAGGCTCCACCGGGCGTACCCGCCGACCTTCCAACCGGGCGCCATGAAGGTGTCGAGGTACTCCTCGTCCGCCTCGGCAAGCGCCCGCAGTTCCGCCGGCAACTCCTCGACGTACGGGTACTCGACGATCTGCTCCGGGTGCAGCCGGCACGGCTGGGGCACGTACCCTTCCGTCCCGGTCTCACCGCGCGGCGGCTCCGTCAGCGTGGCGGTGACGTCCGCCTCCCGCCGCCACCGCAGCTCCACGATCGGCCCCCACGGCGGCGTGTCGTGCTCGAACGGGCACCACAGCACCTGCAACAGGTCCGCCCCGCCGGGCCGGGGCAGGTCGGGGACGTCCGCCGCGCGCAGTTGCGCCAGCGCCACCATCGGGTTCGGCCGGGGGTGGGGTCGCGGCCCGTACCGGTAGCCCACGGTCGGGCCGCCGTTCACCGAGCCCCAACCGCTGAAGCCCGGGCCGACCAGCCGGGCGAGTTCCTCGTGCAGCTCGATCTCGCCGTCGGCCAGCACGTGCGCCACCGTACGGCGGCTCTCCGCCTCCCGCATCCGGGCCAACAGCTCGGCCGGGATCGGCACCTCCTCCTGCACCATGCACGGCGTGGCGCAGGTGGGCCAGGGCTCGTCGGCCGGCCACAGCAGCGGCCCTCCGACGTGGCTCTCGGTGGCCGTGACCGCCCCGCGACGGGGGTGCAGCCGGGTGGCCGTGCGGCCGAGCTTCTCCAGCCCGGGGTAGCGGGCGAGCACGTCGAGTGCCAACGGCGGAGTGATCATGGCGAGATGGTAGGGCTCGCCGCATCCACGGCCGACGCCGGACCACCGTTCACAGTGGACCTTCGGTGCAGCCGCCATCCCGCCGCCGTCCAGCACACCCCCCAGAGCAGGAAGAACGGCGACCACAGCAGCAGGTCCCACCGTGCCAGTTCGCGAGCCAGCACGGCGTGCCCGGCCGGGGGCGGGCGGACTCCGGCCAGCAGCAGCGTGTCGCCGACGAAGCCGAACCCCAGCACCCCGATCGACCGGGCGATCATGAAGACCCCCAGCGTCCAGGCGATCGCGAGCAGCAGGCGGCGCGGGAGGGCCGCCCGCCAGGGCCGCAGCGTCGCCAGCGCGACCACGACGCCGACCACGGCGGCGGTGGCCAACGCCCAGTGGCTCGCCACGAACAGCGGGTCTCGCGCGAGCAGCCGTTCCCGCATCTCCGGGGGCAGCGGGTCCTTGTCGGCGAGCGCGTTGGCCCCCAACGCCTGAGCGAGCTTCATCGAGCCGTACGCCGCGGCGCAGGCCGCCGCCCCGTACGCGCCCCAGCGCGCGCGATCAGGCCGCGACACGCTTCGTCGCCGTCGCGTAGGACCGGATCGTCTCCAGGAGCAGCCCGATCACGACGAGCCCGAGGATCGCGTGGTACCACTGCCAGCCCACACCGATGCCGACGAAGCCGTCCACGACCATGATCATCGCGCCGGCCCCGACGGCCAGCAGCATGCCGGCGAGCGCCAGCAGCATCATCGTCCTCGGCACCCGCCGCCCCAGCGTCGTCACCGTGGCGACGGCGAGGCACGCGGCCAACAACCCGGTAGCGGTCGCCGACCACTGCGCGGTGGCCACGCCCATGACGTCCCGGGCGTAGCTCTCGTGCTCGGCGGCGGACACGACCGGACCACCCGGGAACCCGAGCCGGGACTGCGCGGCGAAGACGGCCTTTCCTGCGGCGTACCCGACGAACAGCACCGCCAGGGCGTACGCCGGCCATCGCCGGGGGTGAACATGATTGACCATGGACACGACGGTATTGGCGGTGGACCCCCGCCCCCTCCCGTCGATGAGGGAACCTCCTCCCTCGCGGGAGGGAGCAGCGGGGGGACTACCGCTCGCGTGGCCGGAGGCCACGCAGCGCCGTGTCCACCACCTGGTCGGCGTATTCGGGGGTCAGTGGGCCGGTGCGCTGGAGCCACCGGTTGAGGACCGGCCCGAACAGCATGTCGACGGCCACGTCGAGTTCGACGTCCTCGGCCAACTGCCCCGCACGCTGGGCGGCGCGCAGGCGCTCCTTCTTCAGCTCCCGCATGGGCTCGTCCAACCGCTTCGCGTAGTCGGCGGCCAGGGCAGGATCGTGGACGATCTCGGTGTGCAGGGCGCGCATGGGCTGGTCGTAGCGCGGGTCGTTCAGTTCGGCGACGGTGGCCCGCAGGACCACCTTCAGGTCGGCCGCCAGGTCGCCGGTGTCGGGTAGGGCTCCACTCTGGCCGTCCTGCCCCTCGGTGGTGAGCGCGAGGAAGGCGTCGAACAGCAGCGCGCCCTTCGACGGCCACCAGCGGTAGATGGTCTGTTTTCCGACGCCGGCGGCGGCGGCGATGCCCTCGATGCTGAGCTTCGCGTAGCCCACCTCGCCGACCAGGTCGAACGCGGCGGCGAGGATGGCTCGCCGTGCCGTCTGGCTGCGGCGGCTGGCGTCGGGGGCGACCTTCTGCGTGGGCACGGGTCCAATCTAGCAAGAGAGACGAGACGGTCCGTCTTGACAGTCGAACCGAATCGGGTATGGTCGCCTCCAACAGCGAGACGATACGGTCCGTCTCGTTCAATCGAAGGGACGCTCATGGAAACCCCAGGCACCGCCGCATCCCGGGTCTGGTTCGTCACCGGGGCCAGCCGTGGCCTCGGCCGCGCCTTCACCGAGGCTGCGCTCGCCGCCGGTGACCGGGTCGTAGGCGCGGCCCGCGACGTCTCGCCGCTCGACGACCTCGCCGCCCGACACCCCGACCGGCTGCTGGCACTGCGCCTCGATGTCACGGACCGCACGGCGGTCCTCGACGTCGTCGCCCGGGCGGTCCGGCACTTCGGCCGGCTCGACATCGTCGTCAACAATGCCGGGGCGCTCTTCGCCGGCATGGTGGAGGAGTTCACCGAAGCCGAGGCCCGCGCCCAGTTCGACCTCAACTTCTTCGGCGCGCTCTGGGTGAGCCAGGCCGTCCTGCCGCACCTGCGGGCCCAGGGCGCCGGACACATCGTGCAGATCTCCAGCATCGGTGCGCTCGGCGGCTTTCCCAGCACGGGGCTCTACAGCGCGAGCAAGTTCGCGCTGGAGGGCATGAGCGAGGCCCTGGCCGCCGAGGCCGCCCCGTTCGGCGTCAAGGTCACTATCGTCCAGCCGGGGGGCTACTGGACGGACCTCTACACCAGCAGCACTGCGACGACCCCGCACCCCGCCTACGACGCGCTGCGCGCGGAACTGGCGAAGCAGTGGGCCGAGGGGTCGATCGACAGCGAGCCACGGCTGGCCGCCGAGGCCCTGATGACGCTGGTCGCCAGCGACGACCCGCCGCTGCGACTGCTACTGGGCAGCATGGTCTACGACCTCGCCTTCGACATCTCCAAGCGACGCATGGACACCTGGGCGGGCTGGGAAGAGGTGAGTCGCGCCGCCGAGAAGGCGGTCCCGGCGCCGGGGGCCGCGCTGACCTGAGCCGTCGTCGCGAGGGCCGAGCGGCGGGTCAGGCGGGCTTGACCTGGGCGAGCTGCACGAGGAGCTGGACCACGCCGTACGCCTCGACGACGTCCCGGCCGGTGAACCGGACCGTCCGCGCTCCGGGGGCGCGCGTAACCCCCGGTATCAGCGTCGCCGTGTCCACGGTGGTAGGGCTGTACAGATCCACCTCCAGGGCCACCGGCCCGGAGATCGTCCAGGGTGACACCTCGGCACGTCCGGCGATGGCAGCCGCTGCCCCCTTCCGGAGCCGGTCCCGGGCCACCGCCGGGTGCAGCACCTCGGCGGCGGCCTGGCCCAGCGCCCGCTTGACGGCGACGGTCGACGTACCGGGTATCAGTTCCCGCACCTCGGCGCAGGCGGCCTCGTCGCCGCTGAGCAGGACGACCGGAACGCCGTGGTGGCCGGCCAGTGCGGCGTTGAGACCGATCTCGCCCACCTCCCGGCCGTCGAGCCGCACGGCCAGGACGGCGTCACTGATCGTGTGGGCGAGCACGGCGGGGCCGGCGCCCGCGCGGGCGTGGTAGCCGACGAACAGCACCGCGTCGACGCCGTCGCCGACTCCCGCCAACATGCCCAGTGGACGCGGTCGACCGCGGATCAGCCGAACGCGGTGGTCAAGATCCTCGGGCAGCAGGTTGCGGAACGGTCCGTGCGCGTCCGCGACGACGACGTCCGCCGACGGCTCGGCCTCCAGCACTCCGGCGATGACGGCGTTCACGTCGGCGGTCATCAGGGCGCGGCCACGCTCGTAGTCGTACCGCTCCGGATTCGTCTCGACGGGATGGACGATGCCCGAGACACCCTCCATGTCGGCTGATATCAGGACCCTCGGCATCCCACACCCTAGCGCGACTCCCCAACGCAGGGGCGCCCCGAGTTGCGGCACAATCCGATCGCCGACCGAGTCATGGTCCTCGTCGCCTCACACTGGTTGACGACGTTTCACGCTGTCTTGTGCCCAGGCTGTCGCCCCAGCCGCACCGCCCCGCCCGGGACCGGCTCACTCGACGTCGGTAGCGGCTTCCAGGAACCAGCCAGCCGCTGGTGTCTCGTCGTAGGTGGATCGGGCATCCCATGCCTGCTGCCAGGCGTCTCCGTTGCCGTCACCGTTTGCAAATGCGGTGAACTGACGGGCCTCTGCCCGCACCTGGGCCGCCTGTTCGGCTGTGATCACATGCAAGACGAGCAGACGAGGCCCTGACAGTTCGGCGTCACGCACCCATTCGGGTACGGCGGAGAACCAGTACTCCCGGCCCTCGTAGCGAGCCAGCCCATCTAACGGTCCGTCGTAGAAGTCCAACACCTCGACGATCTGGACTCCAACGAGCTGAGGCAGATCTTGCAGGACGGCAGGATCAAGATGCACTACTGCGGCTCGCTCAGACGTTGAAGCGGAACTCCACCACGTCGCCGTCCTGCATCACGTACTCCTTGCCCTCAATGCGGACCTTGCCCGCCGCCTTGGCCGCCGCCATCGATCCGGCGGCGACCAGGTCGGCGTAGGAGACCACCTCGGCCTTGATGAAGCCGCGCTGGAAGTCGGAGTGGATGACGCCCGCGGCCTCCGGCGCGGTGGCGCCGACCGGGACGGTCCAGGCGCGCGCCTCCTTGGGGCCGGCGGTGAGGTACGTCTGGAGCCCGAGCGTGCGGAAGCCGACCCGGACGAGCTGGTCCAGGCCCGGCTCCTGCTGACCGATCGACTCCAGCAGCTCGCGGGCCTCCTCCTCGGGCAGGTCCACCAGCTCGGATTCGATCTTGGCGTCCATGAAGACGGCCTCGGCGGGGGCGACCAGGGCGCGCAGCTCGTCGAGGAACTCGGCGTTGCCCAGCTCGGCCTCATCGACGTTGAAGACGTACAGGAAGGGCTTGGTGGTGAGCAGGTGCAGCTCGCGCAGGTGCTCCAGCTCGATGCCCGCGTCCTTGGCACCCGCGTAGAGGGTGACGCCGGTGTCGAGCAGCTCGACGGCCTGCTTGGCGGCGGTCACCGCGGCGGCCCGGTCCTTGCGGAGCTTGGCCTCCTTCTCCAGCCGGGGCAGCGCCTTCTCCAGGGTCTGGAGGTCAGCGAGGATCAGCTCGGTGTTGATCGTCTCGATGTCGTCGGCCGGGGAGACCTTGCCGTCGACGTGCACCACGTTCGGGTCGGAGAAGGCCCGCACCACCTGGCAGATCG
Source organism: Micromonospora sp. NPDC023814 (assembly GCF_040639595.1). Lineage (NCBI taxonomy): Bacteria > Bacillati > Actinomycetota > Actinomycetes > Micromonosporales > Micromonosporaceae > Micromonospora > Micromonospora sp. NPDC023814. The sequence goes on along the minus strand of NZ_JBFAAF010000008.1, from coordinate 80,912 downwards.
CCGAGGCGTCGCGGATGTTCGCCAGGAACGCGTTGCCCCGACCCTGCCCCTTGGAGGCGCCGCGCACCAGCCCGGCGATGTCGACGAACGACACGGGGGCGGGCAGCACCTTCTGCGAGCTGAAGATCTCGGCGAGCTTGTGCAGCCGCTCGTCCGGCAGCCCGACAACGCCGACGTTGGGCTCGATGGTGGCGAACGGGTAGTTCGCCGCGAGCACGTCGTTCTTGGTCAGCGCGTTGAACAGGGTGCTCTTGCCGACGTTGGGCAGGCCGACGATGCCGATGGTGAGACTCACGACGAGCCAGCTTACGCCGGTCACCGCCGCCCTTGGACAGGCAGGTTCCACACCGGCGGAAAACAGCCGCCGGAGATCGCCCGATCGTTGTTACCGTGCCACGGTTCCGCGCGAGCGACCCCAAGGAGGCGGGATGAGCCAGCTACCGGAGCTGTACGTCGCGGTCGACGTGGAGGCGGACGGGCCGATCCCCGGGCCGTACAGCATGATCTCGCTCGGCATGGCGGTCGCCGGCCGCCCGGAGCTGACCTTCTACACGGAGCTGAAGCCGATCTCCGACGAGTTCGTGCCGGCCGCGCTCGCCGTCTCCGGCCTGGACCGGGACCGGCTGCTCCGGGAGGCGCCCCCGGCCGTGGAGGCGATGGGCGCCGCCGCGAGATGGGTCAACGGGCTGCGCAAGATCGGCCGCCCGGTGTTCCTCGCCGCTCCCGCCGTCTGGGACGGCATGTTCGTGCACTGGTACTTCACCCGGTTCGTCGGGCACAGCCCGTTCGGCGCCACCGGTTCCGGTGTCGACCTGCGCAGCTACTGGATGGGGCTGACCGGCTGCGAGTGGGTGCGGACCCGCAAGGGCACGATCAAGCACGAGCTGGGCCTGACCGACGTGCCGCACACCCACCATGCCGGGGAGGACGCCGCCGAGCTGGCCCAGGTCTTCGACGCGGTCCTGCGTCGCCGCGGCCGGGAGCGGTAGGAGTCAGCCGAGCAGGCGCGGCCCGATCGGGGTCTCCCGCACGCTGCCGTCCGGGCCGCGGCTGACCTCGTACGCGCAGACGCCCGGGCGGTCCGCGACCGCCTCGACCAGCCGCTCGCCCCGGTAGAGCAGGCCGGTGCCGTCGTCGGTGCAGTGCGCGGTCGGCAGCGTGCCGTCGCCGACCAGCCGGTGCATCAGCGGCCGGCGCTGCTCCTCGCTGTCGTAGTGCACGCCGTTGCCGTAGGGCAGCCAGCCCAGCCCGTCGGCGAAGCCGCGCAGGGTGGTGCCGAAGCTGTCAGTGGCGCCGCCGGCGTGCCAGCAGATCGAGCCGGCGGAGACGCCGCCCAGCACGACGCCGGCCTCCCAGCATTCCCGCAGGATCTCGCCGAGGCCGTGCACCCGCCACACCGCGCAGAGGTTCGCGACGCTGCCGCCGCCCACCCAGACCACGTCCTGCGCGAGCAGGTGGGCGCGGATGTCGTCGACGTTCGGCATCGGGAAGAGCGCCAGGTGCGTCATCCGGAACCGGCTGCCGGCGAACGCCTCGTAGACCCGGGCCAGCGTGGTCGGCTGGTCGCCCTCGGCCTGGTTGAGGAAGCAGAGCCTCGGCTCGGGCCCGGCGCCGGCCAGCTCGGCGGCGAGGTCGAAGACGGGGTTGACCCGCCGGGCCCCGCCGTCGCGGGGAGCGTAGATGCCCATGCTGGTGGCGAGGATGGTCGGTTCGCTGGCGGGCACGGTCGTCCTTCCGTCGGTGTCGGCACCGCCCATCCTGCCGCGCCGTCGGTCAGTCGCGGGGGCCGGGCTGGCGCGGGACGACCGGCTCGATCCGCAGGGCGCCCGGGGCCAGTGCCCCGGCGGCGGCGAGCGGCAGCGTGAAGCGGCCGTCGGCGGCGGGACCGGCCGCGTACGACTCGCGGAGCATCCAACGCACCTCGTCGGCCGTCCAGCCCAGCCCGGGACGGCCGGCGATCTCCCGGACCAGGCGCAGCGCCACCCGGGTGTCGTCGTCGTAGAAGCGCATGCACCAGTGGTGCACCCACATGCCCAGCGCGCGGAGCCCGTCGGCGTCCAGCGAACGCACCAGCCGACCGCAGGCGGTGTCGCCGAACGCCCGGCCCGGGTCACCGGCCCGGTCCCGCTCGATCGCGCCGACGGCGGACGGGGCGACCGCACGCATCCGGTCGTAGAAGCCCTGCACCACCGCGTCGTCCAGCGGGGGGTGCCCGTCCCGTGTCGACGCCGCTTCCCGACCCGCCACGCTCGCCATTGCCGCACCCCTTCTTGAGTTGGTGGCCCGGACGGTACCGATCACAACCGACACTTTCCGCGCCGGACGTCCCGTTCCCACCCGCACGGCCGCGTCCGATTTCCGCGAGCCGAGGGCGCCGAGCAGGGGCATCATCGGTGACGTGGAATTGGACTTCGAGCGGTGCTACCGGGCCGTCGACAGCCGCGACCAGCGGTTCGACGGCTGGTTCTACACCGGCGTGACCTCGACCGGGATCTACTGCCGGCCGTCCTGCCCCGCGATGACGCCGAAGCGGCAGAACGTCCGGTTCTTCCCCTCGGCCGCTGCGGCCCAGGGCGCCGGGCTGCGCGCCTGCCGGCGGTGCCGGCCGGACGCCGCCCCCGGCTCCCCGCACTGGGACGTCCGGGCGGACGTGGTCGGCCGGGCGATGCGGCTCATCGCCGACGGGGTGGTCGACCGGGACGGCGTTCCGGGGCTGGCCGCCCGGCTCGGCTACACCGAGCGGCACCTGCACCGGATGCTCCGGGCGGAGATGGGCGCCGGCCCCCTCGCCCTGGCCCGGGCGCAGCGCGCGCAGACCGCCCGCACCCTGATCGAGACCACCGGCCTGGGCATGGCGGAGATCGCGTTCGCCGCCGGGTTCGGCAGCGTCCGGCAGTTCAACGACACGGTCCGCGAGGTGTACGGGACGGCCCCGTCCGAGCTGCGTACCGCCCGCGGCCGGTGCGCCGCGCCGGGCGGGGCGGGCACCATCACGCTGCGGCTCGCGTACCGCCCGCCGCTGCACGCGGGGGCGCTGCTGGACTTCCTCGCGCTGCGCGCGCTGCCCGGCGTGGAGGAGGTGCGCGACGGGACGTACCGCCGGGGCCTGCGGCTGCCGCACGGCCCGGGCGAGGCGACCCTGACCCCGGCGGACGGGCACGTGACCGCCACCCTGCGGCTGACCGACATGCGCGACCTGGCCCCCGCGGTGGCCCGCTGCCGCCGCCTGCTCGACCTCGACGCCGACCCGGTCGCCGTCGACGGCACCCTCGCCGCCGACCCGGCCCTGGCCGGGGCGGTCGCCGCCGAGCCGGGCATCCGCCTCCCCCGCTCGGTCGACGGCTTCGAGATGGCCCTACGCGCGATCGTCGGCCAGCAGGTCTCCGTCCGCTCGGCCCGCACCACCCTCACCCGCCTGCTGGACCACCTCCGCCCGCCCGCCCCCGACCCGTCCGACACCGGGGAGGGGCCCGGGCCGTGGCTGGCCGGCTTCCCCACCGCCGAGGAGGTGCTCGGGGCGCCGGACGAGGTGTTCGGGATGCCGGCGGGGCGGCGGGCGACGATCCGTGCCCTGGCCGGGGCCGTCGCCGACGGGTCGCTGGACCTGGCGCCCGGCGGGGACCGGGAGGAGACCGGCCGGCGGCTGCTGGCGCTGCCCGGGATCGGCCCCTGGACCGCCGGCTACGTCGCGATGCGCGCCCTCGGCGACCCGGACGTCCTCCTCCCCACCGACCTCGCGGTACGCCGGGGCGCCGCCGCCCTCGGCCTGCCCGACGACCCGAAGACCCTCGACGCGTACGCCGACCGCTGGCGCCCCTGGCGCTCGTACGCGGTGATCCGACTCTGGAGAGCAGCTTGAGCATGAACGACAGCACCGTCGTCGACACCCCCGCCGGACCGTTCAGCATCGTGGCCGGCCCGGACGGGGCGGTCCGGGCGGCGGGCTTCACCGGCGAACCCGAGCACCTGCTCCCCCTGGTGCACCCGACGCTGCGGGCGCCGCTGCGGCGCCGGGTCGACCTCGGCCCGGTCACCGCCGCCGTCGCGGCCTACCTGGACGGCGAGCTGACCGCGATCGACACCGTGCCGGTCCAGCAGCACACCGGCGGCGTGTTCATGGCGCACGCCTGGCAGGTGCTGCGCGAGGTGAAGCCGGGTGATCCGGTGACCTACACCGGGTTCGCCGGGCTGGCCGGCCGCCCCGCGGCCGTACGCGCCGCCGCGGCGGCCTGCGCCCGCAACGCGGTCGCCCTGTTCGTCCCCTGCCACCGGGTGCTGCGCACCGACGGGACGCTCGGCGGCTACCGCTGGGGGCTGGACGTGAAGAAGTGGCTTCTCGGACACGAGCGGCCGTGACGGGAAGCTGACAGCGGCGCCGCACCCGTTTGCCGCTACCGTCGGGTAGTGCCTGCGGACGGCGACGGCAACCCGGCTCCCCGGGGGGTCGAGGCCGGCCCGCATCCGCTGCGCAGCCTCTGGCGGCTGCGCCACTACCTGCGCCCCCACGCGGCCGAGTTCGGCTGGCTGCTGCTGGCCGGGCTCGCCGCCACCGGGGCGGGCATCGCCGTACCGCTGGTGACGCAGTGGGTGGTGGACGGCCCGGTCGCCCGGCAGGACCCGGCCGGGCTGTTCCGGCTGGCCGGGCTGGCGCTGCTGCTCGGCCTGGTCGAGGCGCTGCTGATCTTCATCCGGCGCTGGGTGCAGTCGTCGTCCTCGATGCGGATCGAGGCGGCGATCCGCGCCGACGTCTACGCCCACCTGCAGCGGCTGCCGGCCAGCTTCCACGACCGGTGGCAGTCCGGCCAGCTCCTGTCCCGGATCACCAGCGACCTCTCGGTGCTGCGCCGGTTCCTCTCCTTCGGCCTGTTCTTCCTGGTCCTCAACCTGGTGACCTACCTGGCCGTGGTGGCGCTGCTGATCCGGCTGCACCCCGCGCTGGGGCTGCTGGTGGCGGCGAGCGCGGTGCCGCTGTTCCTGATCACCCGGCGCTTCGCCCGGCGCTACCACGCCGCCTCCCGCCGGATGCAGGACCAGCAGGGCGACGTGGCCACGCTGGTCGAGGAGACCGCGCAGGGGCTGCGCACGATGAAGGCGTACGGGCGGGGGCGGGAACTGGCCGCCAGCTTCGCGGCCGGCGCCCGGGCGCTGCACGACACCGGGGTCGGCAAGGGCCGGCTGCTGGCCCGCACCTCCGCCCTGCTCGACCTGGTGCCGAACCTGACCCTGGGCGTGGTGCTGGTGGCCGGGGCGGCGGCCACCGCCGGGGGCGTGCTGACCATCGGCGAGCTGGTCGCGTTCGTCAGCCTCCAGCTGATGCTGATCTGGCCGGTGCAGTCGCTGGGCTGGATCGTCGCCAACGGCCAGGAGGCGGCGACCGCCGCCGACCGGGTGCTGGAGGTGCTGGACAGCCCGCCCGCCATCGTGGACGCCCCGGGCGCGGTCGCCCTACGCCACGCCGAGGTGCGCGGCCGGCTGCGCTTCGAGCGGGTCTCGTTCCGCTACCCGGGCACCGGGGCGCCGGTGCTGCGGGAGGTCGACCTGACCGTCGAGCCGGGCGAGACCGTGGCGCTGGTCGGGGCGACCGGCTGCGGCAAGAGCACACTGCTCTCCCTGGTGCCCCGGCTGCACGACGTGACCGGTGGCCGGATCACCCTGGACGGGCACGACCTGCGCGACCTGCGGCTGTCCTCGCTGCGCCGGCTGGTCGGGGTGGCCTTCGAGGAGCCGACGCTGTTCTCCATGTCGGTGTGGGAGAACCTCACCCTGGGCCGGCCGGAGGCCGGAGAGGACGAGGTCCGGGCCGCCCTCGCGCTGGCCCAGGCGGACTTCGCGTACGAACTGCCGTGGGGGCTGGCCACCCGGGTGGGCGAGCAGGGGCTGTCGCTCTCCGGCGGGCAACGCCAGCGGCTGGCCCTGGCCCGGGCGGTGCTCGGCCGGCCGGCGCTGCTCGTGCTGGACGACCCGCTCTCCGCGCTCGACGTGCACACCGAGGCGCTGGTGGAGGCCGCGTTGAAGCGGGTGCTGCGCAACACCACGGTCCTGCTGGTGGTGCACCGGCCCTCCACCATCGCCCTCGCCGACCGGGTGGCGCTGCTGGAGGGGGGCCGGATCACCGCCGTCGGGCGGCACTCCGAGCTGCTCGCCGACGTGCCGGCGTACCGCGCGGTGCTCTCCGCCGAGCCGGCCCCGGCGCCGCCCGACGGTCGCGGCCTGGTGCGGTCGTGACCGGCGGGGCCGCCCACCCGGGCGGGGCGGACCTCGCCCGGTGGCGCGGCGTCGCCACCGACCCCGACGCCGACCGCAGCCACGCCGAGGACACCGCGCCGGAGGCGGTGGCCCGGCTCCGGGCCCGCAGCCGGGTGCTGCTGCGCGATCTGCTGCGCCCGCACCGGCGCCGGCTCGGGCTGGCCGTCGCGCTGCTGCTCGGCCAGAACGCCGCCGCGATGGCCGGGCCGTACCTCGTCATGCTCGGCATCGACCGGGCCATCGCGCCGCTGCGGGCCGGCGAGCCCGGCCCGCTGCTGGCCGTCGCCGCCGCGTTCGCCGCCGCCACCGTCGTCGAGTACGCCGCCCGCCGGGGGTTCCTCACCCTCTCCGCGCGGATCGGCCAGGCCATCCTGCTCGACCTCCGCCAGCGGGTGTACGGCCACTTCCTGCGCCTGTCGGTGGCGTTCCACGAGCGGTACACCTCCGGCCGGATGGTCTCCCGGCTCACCAGCGACCTGGACTCGATCGGGGAACTGGTCGGCGGCGGCATCGACGGCCTTGTGCTGGCGGTGCTGTCGATCCTGTCGGTGGCCGGCATCCTGCTCTGGCTGGACCCGCCGCTGGCCGCGGTGACCCTGCTCGCGTTCCCGTTCCTGTTCTGGCTGTCCCGCTGGTTCGCGCGGGCGTCGGCGGACGCGTGGCGGCGCACCCGGGAGACCGTGGCGCTGGTCATCGTCCACTTCGTGGAGTCGATGCGGGGCATCCGGGCGGTGCAGGCGTTCCGCCGGGAGCCGCGCAACCAGCGGATCTTCGCGGCGGTCAACGACGACTACCGGGTGGCGAGCCGGCACGCGTTCCGGCTGATGGCGACGTACTCGCCGGGGATCAAGGTGATCGGCAACGTGACCGTGGCGGTGGTGCTCTGCTACGGCGGTTGGCGGGTGCTCGGCGGGGCGACCGAGATCGGGGTGCTGGCCGCGTTCCTGCTCTACCTGCGGCGGTTCTTCGAGCCGATGCAGGAGCTGAGCCAGTTCTACAACTCGTTGCAGTCGGCCACGGCGGCCCTGGAGAAACTGGCCGGGGTGCTCGACGAGCGGCCCTCGGTGGCCGAGCCGGCCCGGCCCGTGCCGCTGCCCGCCGGGCCGGGGCGCGGGGCGGTCGCCTTCCGCGCGGTCACCTTCGGCTACCGGCCGGACGCGCCCATCCTCGCCGGGCTCGACCTCGCCGTCCCGGCCGGGCAGACCGTGGCGCTGATCGGGCCGACCGGCGCCGGCAAGTCGACCGTCGCCAAGCTGCTCGCCCGGTTCCACGACCCGCTCGCCGGCACGGTCAGCCTGGACGGCGTCGACCTGCGCGAGGTCGCCGACGCGGAGCTGCGCCGCGCGGTGGTGCTGGTGACCCAGGAGACGCACCTCTTCGGCGGGACGGTCGCGGAGAACATCCGGTTCGGCCGTCCCGGCGCCGACGACGCCGCCGTGGAGGCCGCCGCGCGGGCGATCGGCGCGCACGACTTCATCGCGGCCCTCCCCGAGGGGTACGCCACGCAGGTGCACCGGCGCGGCGGCCGGCTCTCCGCCGGGCAGCGGCAGCTCGTCGCGTTCGCCCGGGCGTTCCTGGCCGACCCGGTGGTGCTGGTCCTGGACGAGGCGACCTCCTCGCTGGACGTGCCGACCGAGCGGCTGGTGCAGCGCGCCCTCGGCACCGTCCTGCGCGACCGCACCGCCCTGGTGATCGCGCACCGGCTCTCCACGGTGGAGACGGCCGACCGGGTGCTGGTGCTCGACGGCGGCCGGATCGTCGAGGACGGCCCGCCCGGCCGGCTCGCCGCCGCCGGCGGCCGCTACGCCGCCCTGCACCGGCAGTGGCGCGATTCGCTGGTGTGAGTTTTGGTCGCCGCCCCGCCGCCCGCGGTCGGCGGGTCCCACGAAGATCACCGGTGCCACTAGACTCACCGCGCCGAGCGGAGCGGTCCACCGGGTGGTCGTCCCGACGGCGGCGACGGGGGAGGTTGCGAGTGCGGTTCGGACGACGGGTGATGGTGGCCGGGGTGGTCGTCGCCTGCGCGCTGGGGGCGGCGGCGGTCGCCGGGATGCCGTTCGGCGACACCGGCCGGACGCCGGCCACGCCCACCGCGCAGGAATCCCCGGCGTCGCCGGGCGACGACGCCGCCCCGACGGGCGCGCCGGCCGCCGACAGCGGGCTCGGCAGCCGCCCCGGAGGCGGCGCCACGCCGGGGGCGGCGGCCCTCCGGGCCCGCCCGGCCGCCGAGGTCGCCGCCGACAGCCCCGCCTCGGTCTCCTACCTGCGCGACCGCTACCGGGTCGACGCCGACGAGGCGGCCCGGCGGCTCGCCCTCCAGGAGCTGTCCGCGCCGCTGGCCGCCCGGCTCGCCACGGAGTTCCCCGCCGCGTACGGCGGGATGTGGCTGGACCAGGCCGCCGGCGGCGTGCTGACCGTCGCCGCCACCGGCGTCGAACCGGTCCGGGCGGCGCTGACCGGCATGCCGGACGCGGCACACGTCCGGGTGGTGCCGGTGCGCCACCCGCTGCGGCAGCTCACCGAGGCGGCGACCCGGCTGGCCACGGCGCTCGACGCCACGGCCGGCGCCGACGTGGTGGTGGACGAGCGGGCCAACGAGGTCGTCGTGCTGACCGGCGACCGGATCGCCGCCGACGATCCCCGGCTGGCCGACGCGCTGCGCGCCGCCGGGGTGCCGGCCCGCGCGCAGGCCCGGGTCGCCGACAGCGTGGTGCAGAAGGCCTGCGACCCGCGCGACTGCGCGCGGGCGCCGATGCGCGGCGGCATCCGGTTGGACGTGCCGCGCGACGACGGCACCGTGGGCGGCTGCACGACGGGCTTCAACGTGCTCGTCGGGCTGCGCGACCCGTACGTGCTGACGGCGGGGCACTGCGTCGTCGGGGGGCGGCACCAACTGGTGGACCGCACCTGGCACCAGTTCCTCGGCCCGAAGGTGCCGATGACGGTCGAGTCGTCGAGGTCGGGGCTGGCCGAGAACGCCTACCCGTACGACTACGCGATCATGCCGTACCAGCCGGGCGCGATCGGGCGGTGGGCGTACCCGGCGGGGGCCACGCAGGTGCCCAGCCTGGTCAACTACTGGTGCGTGCCGGACAACCCCCGGTGCGCCACCGGGGGCAGCCGCGACGTGGCGGTCACCGGCCACGTGCCGTGGAGCGCCATCCAGCCCGGCTGGGTGGTCTGCGCGACCGGGGCGGCGTACACGCCGAAGGCCGGCGAGCAGTACGTCGACTCGGGGGCCGGGGCCGGCTACGTGCCCGGCACCCGCTGCGGGGAGATCATCGGCAAGACCAGCGGCGGCATCGACGTGCGCATCTGCGCCCGCCCGGGCGACAGCGGCGGCCCGCTCTTCACCGAGGCCGACGGCAAGGCGCTGGGCATCCTGTCGCAGGGCGACCCGGGGCAGGGCGCGTGCACCAACCCGGACGAGCGCAACTCGTACGCCCCGGTCTCCACGATCCTCGACCGGGCGAACGCCCGCACCTACGGGGGCCTGCGGATCCGGCTGGCCACCAAGGGCCCGCTGAGCGGCCCGGTCCCCCGCTGACCCGGCCGGCGGCCCGTCGACCGGGTCGCCGGCACCGGGCCGATCGACCGTCGCGCCGGTGGCTCACCAGCCGTCGACGTGCAGGACCTCGTCCAGGGGCTGCCGCCGCGCCGGCTGGAAGCCCTCCCCGGTGTGGAACGCGGTGGGGATCAGCGCGGCCTGGCGCACGGTCGCGGGCAGCCCGAGCAGCTCGGCGACCTCCGCCTCGTACGCCAGGTGCAGCGTGGTCCAGGCGGTGCCGAGGCCGCGCGCCCGGGCGGCGAGCATGTAGCTCCACGCGGCCGGCAGCACCGACCCCCAGAGCCCGGCCTGGTTGCCGGCCGGCAGCTCGCCGGAGTCCACCTCGATGCACGGGACGAGCAGCACCGGCACCTGCCCCATCCGGTCGGCGAGCCAGGCCACGCTCTCCCCCACCCGGCGCTGCACCTCGGCCCGCTCCGGGTCGTCGGCGAAGAGCCGGGCGGCCGAGCGCTCCGAGGCGAGGTAGCCGTGCGCCGCGCGCTGGTAGATCCGGCCGATCAGGTCCCGCTTCGCCGGGTCGGTCACCACGATCCACTGCCAGCCCTGCCGGTTCGACCCGGACGGCGCCTGGAGGGCGATCTCCAGGCACTCGCGGACCAGTTCCATCGGCACGGGTCGGGTGAGGTCCAGCCGCCTGCGGACCGAGCGGGTGGTGGTGAGCAGCTCGTCGGGGCTCAGCGGGAGTGTCGGCACGACACCCATCGTGGCACGCCGGTTAACCCGTGGTCCGGCCGTTGGCCGGTGCCTACCATCGACGGATGACTGATACGGCGAGGACGGCCCGCGCCGGCGTCCCCGAGCGTCCGACCCTGGACGGGCTCGAGGAGACCTGGGCGCGCCGCTGGCAGGAGGAAGGCACGTACGCGTTCGACCGCTCGAAGGAGCGCTCGGACGTGTACGCGATCGACACCCCGCCGCCGACCGTATCCGGCGAGCTGCACATGGGCCACGTCTTCTCGTACACGCACACCGACATCGTGGCCCGGTTCCAGCGGATGCGCGGGCGGGCGGTGTTCTACCCGATGGGCTGGGACGACAACGGCCTGCCGACCGAGCGCCGGGTGCAGAACGTCCACGGCGTGCGCTGCGACCCGACGCTGCCGTACGACCCGTCGTGGCTGCGGCCCGCCGCCCCCGTCGACGACGCCGCCCGCCGGGACCCGACGCCGGTCTCCCGGCGCAACTTCATCGAGCTGTGCGAGCGGCTGACGGTCGCCGACGAGCAGGTCTTCGAGGCGCTGTGGCGGCGGCTCGGGCTGTCCGTGGACTGGACGCTGACGTACACGACGATCGGGCGGGTGGCCCGGGCGACCTCGCAGCGGGCGTTCCTGCGCAACCTGGCCCGGGGCGAGGCGTACCAGGCGGAAGCCCCGACGCTGTGGGACGTCGGGTTCGCCACCGCCGTCGCCCAGGCGGAGCTGGAGGACCGGGAGCGGCCCGGGGCGTACCACCGGCTGCGGTTCGCCGGGCCGGCCGGGCGCGAGGTGCTGATCGACACCACCCGGCCGGAGCTGCTTCCGGCCTGCGTGGCGCTGGTCTGCCACCCCGACGACGAGCGGTACGCCGACCTGGTCGGCGGCACCGCGCGTACGCCGGTGTTCGGGGTCGAGGTGCCGGTGCGGGCGCACCCGCTGGCGGACCCGGCCAAGGGCACCGGCATCGCGATGGTCTGCACGTTCGGCGACCTGACCGACGTGACCTGGTGGCGGGAGCTGCGGCTGGACACCCGGGTGGTGGTCGGCCGGGACGGCCGGCTGCTGCCGGAGGCGCCCGCCGGGGTGCCGGCGCAGCCCTACGCGGCGCTGGCCGGGCAGACCGTCAACGGTGCCCGGCGGACGCTGGTGCAGATGCTCGCCGACGCCGGCGACCTGGTCGGCGAGCCGCGCCCGATCACCCACCCGGTGAAGTTCTACGAGCGCGGCGACCGGCCGCTGGAGATCGTCTCGACCCGGCAGTGGTACCTGCGCAACGGCGGCCGGGACGCCGCCCTGCGCGAGGAACTGCTGGCCCGGGGCGGGGAGCTGCGCTGGGTGCCGGAGCACATGCGGCACCGCTACGAGCACTGGGTGGGCGGCCTGACCGGTGACTGGCTGGTCAGCCGGCAGCGCTTCTTCGGCGTGCCGGTGCCGGTGTGGTACCGGCTCGACGACGCTGGCGAGCCGGACCACACCCACCCTCTCACGCCGGACGAGTCCGCGCTGCCGGTCGACCCGTCCAGCGACGCCCCGCCCGGGTTCGAGGAGTCCCAGCGCGGCCGGCCGGGTGGCTTCGTCGGCGACCCGGACGTGCTCGACACCTGGGCCACCTCGTCGCTGACCCCGCAGATCGTGGGCGGCTGGGAGACCGACCCGGACCTGTTCGCGCGGGTCTTCCCGATGGACCTGCGCCCGCAGGGGCAGGAGATCATCCGTACCTGGCTCTTCTCCACCGTGGTCCGCTCGCACCTGGAGCACGGGGTGCTGCCCTGGCGGGACGCGGTGCTCTCCGGCTGGATCCTGGACCCGGACCGCAAGAAGATGTCCAAGTCCAAGGGGAACGTGGTCACCCCGATGGCGTTGCTGGAGCAGCACGGCTCCGACGCGGTGCGGTACTGGGCGGCGAACGGCAGGCCGGGCATGGACCTCGCCTTCGACCCGGCCCAGATCAAGGTCGGCCGGCGGCTGGCCACCAAGCTGCTCAACGCGTCGAGGTTCGCCCTCGGGCTGGGCGCCGCCGACGCGTTGCGCGCCCCGGCGACCGAGCCGCTGGACCGCGCCATGCTCGCCGAACTGTCCGGCGTGGTCGCCGCCGCGACGGCCGCGCTGGAGGCGTACGACCACACGGCGGCGTTGCAGGCGGCCGAGTCGTTCTTCTGGCGGTTCTGCGACGACTACATCGAGCTGGTGAAGGAGCGCGCCTACGGCTCCGGGCCGGGGGCGGACTCGGCCCGGGCGGCGCTGGCCACCGCGCTCTCGGTGCAGTTGCGGCTGTTCGCCCCGGTGCTGCCGTACGCGACCGAGGAGGTCTGGTCCTGGTGGCGCTACGGCTCGGTGCACCGCGCGCCCTGGCCGACCACGTACGAGGTGGGCCGGGCGATCGAGGGCACCGGCGAGCCGAAGCTGCTGCGGCTGGCCGGGGACGCGCTCAGCCAGGTGCGCCGGGCCAAGTCGGAGCGAAAACTGTCGATGCGGGCGGAGGTGCCGCTGGCCGAGGCGCTCGGCCCGGCGGCCCTGCTGGACCAGCTCACCGTGATCGCCGACGACCTCCGCGCCGCCGGCCGGATCACGAAACTGGACCTGCTCCCCGACCGCACCACCGAGTTGGTGATCGCCTGCGCCTTCTGAGCGCGGCCCCGCCGCGCCCGACGGGGCGCGGCGGGGTCACCAGCCGCGCAGCAGGCGCAGGCCGAGAAGGAAGGCGACGACGGCGGGGCCGACCAGCAGGGTGATCGCCTGGAGCCGGTACGGCATCCGATGCCGGGTCAGCTCGACGGCGTTGCCCAGCACGATCACCCCGGCCAGCATCAGGAACGCGCCCCACATCGGGGCGGTCCCCACGTCGACCAGGCCGACGCGGGTCAGTTGCAGCGTCCCGCCGAGCAGCAGGGCGCCGGCCAGCGCCAGCAGGGCGGCCGCCCGGTGCAGCCCCCGGGCCAGCGGGTGAACCGGCCGCCAGTGGTAGGTGCCGGCGACCGCCAGGCACGGCAGGATGACCATCAGCGGCCAGCCCCTGCCGAACGCGCCGAACATCAGCAGCGCCCCGACCGCGAACACCAGCGCGCCGAGGCAGGCGATCACGTAGCCGGCGAAGGCGCGCCCGCCGCCCCGGGCCAGCAGCGGCCCGCCGGCGGCGGCGATCAGTGCCCCGGGGATCAGCACGAACCCCGCCCACCAGTGGAAGTGCCCGCTGGCCTGGGCGGCCGTGGTGGTCGCCGCCGCCGCGAGCCCGGCGACCGCCAGGCTGACCAGCCGGTGCCGGCCGGCACCGGGGTAGGAATCGCGCGACATGACCAGACCCGCTTCCGCACTCACTTCCACAGCCTCGCCCGGCGGCGCGGCCCGGTCCATCCGGCCAGCCCTACCACCGGGGGTCGGGCCGCCCGGACGGCCGTCACGCGGGGGTTCAGCTCGTCTCGCCGGCCACGCTGTACGAGCGGAGCCGGTCGACCGCCAGGACGGTGAAGCCCACGCTGATCAGCGCGGTCATCACCGCCGCCACGGGCACCGAGACGCTGGCCTCCAGCAGCCCGGTGGGGGCCAGCCGGTCGGCGAGAGCGATCACGTACTGCTGGATGGAGAGCACCTGGGTTCCGGTGACGAGGTTGCCGAGCAGCCCCTCCCAGATGAGCACGTAGACCAGGCCGAGCAGCACGGGCCGCCGCGTGAGCAGGCTCAACGCCAGGAACAACGCCGAGTACGCCAGCGCACCGACCGCCGCGGTGGCGGCGAGCGCCAGGCCGAGGCGTACCGAGTGGGCGAGCACGCCCGCGACGTAGAGCGGCACCGCGACGGTGACCGCCGTGACGCCGGTGGCCACCGCGAGCTTCGGCAGCACGATCTGCCAGCGCGGCAGCGGCTTGGTCAGGATGTGCACGACCGTGCCGTCGTCGATCTCGGCCCCCAGCACGCCGGTGCCGACGATCAACGCGACCACGGGCAGCACCACGGCCAGGCCGAGGCCGACCAGCACCGGCGGGCCCCACTCGCCCGGGTCAACCCCGAGCCCCCGGGAGAGCACGGCGAGCAGCACCAGCACCGCCGGGAGCGGCACCAGCAGGAGGAACCGGCGACGCCCGAACAGCCCCCGCGCGGTGATCCAGGAAACGGTAGACATGCTCAGGCCTCCACCAGGTAGGAGAAGACGCTCTCCAGGGACTCGTCCTCGGGCACCAGTTGCCGCACCCGGATGCCCTTGGCCAGGGCGATCTTCGGCAGCGCGCGGGTGAACGCGCCGTAGTCGCCGGCCCGCACGGTCAGCCCCGCGCGGCCCAACTCCACCCCGGTCACCGACGCCTCCGCCATCAGCGCCACGGCGAGCGCCCGATCGTCGGTGGAGTGGACGGCGAAGACGTGCGGCCGGTTGGTCATCAGCCGGCGGATGGTGCGGAAGTCGCCGGAGGCGGCGAGCCGGCCGGCGACCATCACCTGGACGGTGCCGGAGACCTGCTCGACCTCCTCCAGGATGTGCGAGCTGAACAGGATCGTCCGGCCGGCGTCGCCGAGGCGGTGCAGCAACTCCATCATGTGCAGCCGCTGACGCGGGTCCATCCCGTTGAACGGCTCGTCCAGCAGCAGCACCTGCGGCTCGTGCACGAGCGCGGCGGCCACCCGGGCGCGCTGCCGCATGCCCTTGGAGTACGTGCCGATCCGGCGGTCCTGCGCCCCCTCCATCTCCACCAGGGCGATCGCCCGGCGGGCCGCCGCGGCCGGGTCCGGCAGCCGGTGCAGCTTCGCGCTGGCCAGCACGAACTCGTGCGCGGTGAGGAAGGTGTGCACCGCCTCCCGCTCGCTCACCAGACCCAACCGGCGGTAGACCTCCGGGTTGCGCCAGGTGGGCCGGCCGTCCAGGGTCACCGCGCCGCGCGACGGGGCCAGGAAGCCGGCCATCATGTGCAGCAGGGTGGTCTTGCCCGCGCCGTTCGGGCCGAGCAGCCCGGTGACGCCGGGGCCGAGGGTCATGCTGACGTCGTTGACCGCCACCACGTTGCCGTACCAGCGGGAGACGCCGGCGAGGTCCAGGGTGCTGGCGGTGGCGGTCGCGGCCCCCGCCGCGGGCTCGGCGCTCGTCGTGGTCATCGGGCGGCCACCTTCCGGTATCGCAGCAGCAGCAGGGCGACGCAGCCGGCCACGAGCAGCACGGCGGCGGCCGCGTAGACCGGGCCGAAGTCGCCGATCATGAGCCCCTCCTGTCCCTTGGGGAGCAGGTCGCCGAGGGCCCAGTCGCCGACGCCCCGCACCAGCGTGGACGGCGAGGCGAGGAAGGCCAGCTCGTTGACCGTCCGGGACGGCATGATCGACAGGGTGCCGACGATCGGGGTGGTCATCAGGAACACCGCCACGATCCCGCCGGCCGCGAACGCCCGCTTGCCGGTCAGCGACGCGACCAGCAGGCCGACCGAGGCGAAGACCACCGCCCAGAGCCCGGCGTAGAGCAGGCCCGGCAGCAGGTCGAGCAGCTCGTTCCAGACCCCGCGCATGCCGTCGTCGGTGGTGAAGGCGGCGCCCAGGAACATCACCAGCTGTGGGCCGCCGAGCAGCAGCCAGAGCGCGGTCACCAGCGCCAGCAGCTTGGCCAGCGGGTAGTCCGACCGGGGCAGCGGCCGGGAGAAGTAGAGCGGCAGCACGCCGCTGCGCAGGTCCCGGGAGACCAGCTCGGGGGCGACCACCGCGACGAAGAAGATGACCAGCCAGCTCATGTTGTCGGCGAACTGGGCGTACGTCATCACCGCCTCGCCGATCTGGCTGCGTACCGCGGTGAGGCCCGCGGCCACCACGGTGACGATGCCGACCACCAGCCAGGGGAAGATCTTGGCCTTGGCGCTGCGCCCGAACCCGAACGCCGTACGCAGACCGTGCAGGTAGAGCGCGCCGAAGACCTGCCGGCGACCCAGGCGGGGGCCGGTGTAGCGCTGGTATCCGATGTCGTGGATGACACCGGTGGGCTCAGGCATGGCTGGGCTCCCTCGTGGCGAAGAGCTCGGCGACCCGGTGCCGGCGCTGGTCCAACCGGTGCAGCGGCAGGTCCAGCTCGGCGACCGCGCCGAGGATGAGGTCGTAGGTGGCGTCGTCGGCGAGCTCGACGAGCAGCAGCCGCCCGTCGCGGCGTACCGGCAGGCGCAGCGCGGCGAGCCGGGCGGCCAGTTCCTCGGTGCCCTCGCTGACCTCGACGGCGAGCACGTCGGTGGCCGAGGTCATGGCGGAGATGTGGTCGGCCCGCAGCAGCCGCCCGCCGTCGATGGCGACCAGCGTGTCGCAGATCCGCTCCACCTCGCCGAGCAGGTGCGAGCAGACCAGCACGGAGATGCCGAACTCGGTGCCGATCCGGTGCACCAGGGCCAGCATGGCGTCCCGGCCGGCCGGGTCGAGGCCGTTGGTCGGCTCGTCGAGCAGCAGCAGGTCGGGGTCGTGCACCAGGGCCTGGGCGAGCTTCACCCGCTGCTTCATGCCGGTGGAGTAGCCGCCGACCGGGCGGTAGCGCTCCTCGTAGAGCCCGACGTGCCGCAGCGCCTCGGAGGCCCGCTCGCGGGCCACCGTACGCGGCAGCCCGCTGATCCGGCCGAGGTGGGTGACCAGCTCGGCGGCCGAGAGGTCCGGCGGCAGGGCGTCGTGCTCGGGCATGTAGCCGACCCGGGCGCGGACCCCGGCGGAGTCGGTGGTCGGGTCGAGCCCGAGCACCCGGACCCGCCCGCTGGTCGGGGCGAGGAGGCCGAGCAGGATCTTGATCAGCGTGGACTTGCCGGCGCCGTTCGCGCCGACCAGTCCGATGATCCCCGGCTCGACCGCGACGGTCAGGTCGGCCAGCGCGGTGACCCCACCCCCGTACGTCTTGGTCAGCGACTCGGTCGCGATCAGTGTCACGACGTCCAGCGTAGGAGGCCGACGCCCCTGCTGGGAGCGGCACGCCCCCGGCGCTCCCCTGATCCTTGCGGCCCGCCCCCCTAGGGTCCGCGCCCCGCGCCGGGGAACCTCCGCGGAAATCTCCGCGCAACCGGAACGGCGGGTAAGGCGTCCACTCTAGAGCGGTGCACGCTGCCCGGGTGGACCGGAGTCCGCCGGAGTCGACCGACACACGGGAGAAGGCATGATCGGCGGTACGGGGTCGCCCAAGGTGAGCGTGGTGGTGCCCACGCACGACAGCGGGCCGCACATCGAGAAGCTGGTGGCCTCGCTGCTGCGCCAGTCCCTGCCTCCGGCGGAGTTCGAGGCGGTCTTCGTCGACGACGGCTCGACCGACGACACCCCCGCCCGGCTGGCGGAACTCGCCGCCGCGCACCCGCACTTCCGGGTGCTGCGGATCGAGAACTCGGGCTGGCCGTCCCGGCCGCGCAACCTCGGTGTGGCGCAGGCCCGGGGCGAGTACGTGCTGTTCGCCGACGACGATGACTGGCTCGGCGACGAGGCGCTCGAACGGCTGCACGACTGCGCGCGGAGGCACGACGCCGACGTGGTGGTCGGCCGGATGGCCGGGCACGGGCGCGGCGTGCCGCGCGAGCTGTTCCGGCGGAACCGGTTCGACGCCACGCTGGCCAACTCGCCGCTGATCGACAGCCTCACCTGCCACAAGATGTTCCGCCGCGCCTTCCTCGACGAGCACCGGCTGCGGTTCCCGGAGGGGCCGCCGCGGCGCCTGGAGGACCATCGGATGGTCGTCCGGTCGTACCTCCTGTCGAGGCGGACGTGCGTGCTGTCGGACTACACCTGCTACCACCACGCCCGCCGCGGCGACGCCGGGAACGTCACGGCCAGCCGGCTGGACCCGGCGGAGTACTACGCCAGCCTGCGGGAGGCGCTCGACATCGTCGACGCGCACACCAAGCCGGGGCCGCTGCGCGACCGGCTGCACCGGCGGTGGCTGCGCAACGAGATGCTCAACCGGGTGCGCGGGCAGCGGATGCTCGACGCCCCCGAGGAGTGGCTCGCGCAGGTCGTCCGGGAGATCCAGGGGGTGATCCGGGAGCGGTTCGCGCCCGGGGTCGCCGCCGGCCTGCCCCCGCTGCAACGGGTGCTGGCGCACCTCGCCGAGCAGGGCCGGGTCGCGGACCTGCGCCGGCTGGCCGAGTGGGAGACGGGCGTCGGCGCCGTCGGCACCGTCGACCGCCACGAGGTGTCCGGCACGACGCTGACGGTCACCGCCTCCGCCCGGCTGGAGTCCGCCGGCCGGCCCGTCACCTTCGCCGCGGACGGCGGCCGGGACCTGCTGGTGCTGCCGGTCGACGGCCTCGACCCGGGGCTGCGGGACATGACGGCCATGCTGGGCCGGAGCAGGCTGGACGTCGTCGCCCGGCGCCGGGAGACGAACGAGGAGGTCTTCCTGCCGGTCACCTCCGACACCCGCTGGGTGCCCGGCCCCGCCGGCGAGCGGCACCTCGTGCACCGTGCCGTCGCCACGGTCGACGTCGCCGCCCTCGACGCGGGCACCTGGTCGCTGAAGGCCCGGGTCACCTGCGCCGGGTGGACCGAGGACACCCGCCTGCCGCTGGTGCTGCGCCCGGCCGGCGACGGCGCCCCGGTGGTGGAGGACGAGCGGGCGCTCTGGCCCCGGTTGCGCCGGGCCGTCCGGCGCCGGCTCGGACGGCGCTGACCGGAACGCCGGCGGTGACCCGCCCGGCGTCGGGAGCCGCCGGCCGGGCCGCCGGGCACCGCGTGACGTGGCGTGGAGTGGCGCTCTCGACCGATCGCCGACAGGCTGAGAAACTGTGTGCCGGTCAGCGGGTTGGGGGATGGATGAGCAACGGCTGGGTGGTGCCCGACGAGGTGCTCCGGGACGCGCCGGCGTACACGCCGCGCCCCGGCGAGCTCGCCGACCTGGAGCTGCTGCTGACCGGGGCGTACGCCCCGCTGACCGGCTTCATGACCCGCGCCGACCTGGTTTCGGTGAGCCGCCGGGGGCGGCTCGCCGACGGCGCTCCGTGGCCGGTGCCGGTGACGCTCCAGGTGCCCGCGGCGCTCGCCCAGGGCCTGGACCCGCGCGACGAGGCGCGCCGCACCCTGGTGCTGACCGACGGCGAGGGCGCGCCGGTCGCGGTGCTGGAGGTCGCCGACGCCTGGCAGGTCCGCGACGGGGTGGCGGGCGTCGGGGGCACGGTCCGCCGGCTCGGCGACGGCGGTCACGGCCCGTTCCAGCGGCTGCGCCGCACCCCCGAGGAGGTACGCGCGCTGCTGCCGCCCGGCCGGGTGCTCGGGGTGGTCGCCGACCGCCCGCTGCACCGGCCGCAGCTCGCCCAGATCGCCCACGCCGCCCGCACCCTCGGCGCCCACCTGCTGGTGATGATCCCCGTCGGCGAGGACGGCGTCGGTGGGCTGCCCCCGGAGGCGCTGGTGCGCGGCATCTTCGCCGCCCGGGACCGGATGCCGCCGGCCACGCTGGTCGCCGTGCCGCTCAGCCGGCGCCGCGACGAGATCAGCGACGCGCTGCTGCGGGCCCGGGTGTCGGCGGCGTACGGGGTGACGCACCTGCTCTCCACCGGTGAGATGCTCTCGGGCGCGGGCCTGCGGGTGCTGGTGCCGCGCGAGCTGGCCTACGACAACCGCGACGGGCAGTGGCGCTGGCGGGAGGACATCCCGCCGCGCAACCGGCGCCTGGCCCTGACGCAGGCGGAGATCGACGACCTGCTGGACCGGGGCTTCCCGCTGCCCGAGTGGCACACCCCGCCGGCGGTGGCGAGGGAGCTGGCCCGGGCCCGTCCGCCCCGGCGGCACCGGGGCCTGGTGGTCTTCCTGACGGGGCTCTCCGGCTCCGGCAAGTCGACGATCGCGCGCGGCCTCGCCGACGCGCTGCGCGAGCAGGGCGACCGGACGATCACGCTGCTCGACGGCGACGTGGTGCGCCGGGAGCTCTCCGCCGGCCTGGGCTTCGGCAAGGCCGACCGCGACCTCAACGTGCGGCGGATCGGCTGGGTGGCCGCCGAGATCGCCCGGCACCGCGGCGTCGGCATCTGCTGCCCGATCGCCCCGTACGCCCAGGCGCGCGCGACCGCCCGGGAGATGGCCCTGGCCGCCGGGGCCGGTTTCCTGCTGGTGCACGTCGCGACCCCGCTGGAGGTCTGCGAGCGGCGCGACCGCAAGGGCCTGTACGCCCGGGCCCGGGCGGGCCTGCTCACCGGGATGACCGGCATCGACGACCCCTACGAGGAGCCGACCGACGCGGACCTGGTCGTCGACACCAGCGACCTGACGGTCGACGAGGCGGTCCAGGCCGTCCTGCACCACCTGACCGAGACGGGCTGGGTGGAACCCCGGCTCCAGTCCATCTGATCCGCCCCCCGTTCCCTTCCGTTGGTCCGCCCCTGTTCCTTCCGTGGGTCACCCCTCCGCGCTAGTGTTCGTCTTTGTTCGAACACGTTTGACCGCGTGAGGGTGCGCGGGGAGCACGGAGGTGCGACGGATGCTGGCTCAGCAGCGCCAGGTGGCCATCCTGGAGCGGGTGCGCGCCACGGGCGGGGTGCGGGTCACCGACCTGGCCGCCGAGTTCGGCGTCTCCGACATGACCATCCGGCGCGACCTGGAAGCGCTGAACGAGCGTGGCCTGCTGGCCAAGGTGCACGGCGGCGCCACGGTCGCCGGCCCCGGCTCGACCGACGAGCCGGGGTTCCGGGCCAAGTCGGTGCGGCAGCTGGCGGAGAAGGCGGCCATCGCGGGGCGGGCCGCGGAACTGGTCCGGCCGGGCGCGGCGGTCGCCCTGTCCGCCGGCACCACCACCGCCGAGCTGGCCCGCCGGCTGGTCGACGTGCCGGGCCTGACCGTGGTCACCAACTCGCTGCCGGTGGCCGAGATCCTGCACGCCGGGGGCCGCCCGGACCAGACCGTGGTGCTCACCGGCGGGGTGCGTACGCCGTCCGACGCCCTGGTCGGGCCGCTGGCCGTCGGCGCGATCCGGTCGCTGCACCTGGACCTGCTCTTCCTCGGGGTGCACGGGATCAGCGAGCGGGCCGGGTTCACCACGCCCAACCTGATGGAGGCGGAGACCAACCGGGCGCTGGTGGCCGCCGCCGACCGGCTGGTGGTGCTCGCCGACCACACCAAGTGGGGCACGGTCGGCATCTCCGCCATCGTCGAGCTCTCCGCCGCCCACGTGCTGGTCACCGACGACCGGTTGCCTTCCGAGGCGCGGCGGTCGCTCGACGACCGGGTGGGCGAACTGGTGGTCGTGCCGGCGGCGGACGGGCCGCGGGCGGCCACGCCGACGGCGACGGGGGTGGCGCGTTGAAGCGCACCGCGATCGAGCTGGCCGACGGCCGCGAACTGATCTACTTCGACGAGCGGGACGACGCCGTCCGCGACCAGCCGGACCGGCGCGAGCTGCCCCCGCCGCCGCCCGCGTCGCAGCTGCGCCACGACCCGCTGACCGACGAGTGGGTGGCGGTCGCCGTGCACCGGCAGACCCGCACCTTCCTCCCGCCGGCCGACCAGTGCCCGCTCTGCCCCACCACCGCCGACCGGCTCAGCGAGATCCCCGCCCCCGACTACGACGTCGCCGTCTTCGAGAACCGGTTCCCCTCGCTGAGCGGCCGGGTGGCCGACGAGCCGGCCGAGATCACGCCGTTCACCCCGGTTCGGCCCGGCCGGGGCCGTTGCGAGGTGGTCTGCTTCACCGACGACCACCATGCCTCCTTCGCCGGCCTGCCGCCGCGTCGGGTGCGTACCGTGCTGGACGCGCTCGCCGACCGGACCGCCGCGCTGAGCGAACTGCCCGGCGTGGAGCAGGTCTTCCCGTTCGAGAACCGGGGCGTGGAGATCGGGGTGACGCTGCACCACCCGCACGGTCAGGTCTACGCGTACCCCTTCGTGACGCCGCGCACCCGGGCGATGCTGGCCGCCGCCCGCCGGCACGCCGACCGCACCGGCGGGCGCAACCTCTACGCCGACGTGCTCGCCGCCGAACGGGCCGCGGGCGACCGGGTGGTCGCCGCCAACGAACACTGGACGGCGTACGTCCCGGCGGCGGCGCGCTGGCCGTTCGAGGTGCACGTCGCCCCGCACCGGCCGGTGCCGGACATCCCGGCGCTCGACGACGCCGAGCGGGACGCCTTCGGCCCGCTCTACCTCGACGTGCTGCGCCGCTTCGACGGGCTGTTCGACCTGCCGATGCCCTACATCGCCGCCTGGCACCAGGCCCCGGTACGCGTCGACCGCGAGCTGGGCCACCTGCACCTGCAGCTGTTCAGCATCCGGCGGGCCCGGGACAAGCTGAAGTACCTGGCCGGCTCGGAGTCCGGCATGGGCGTCTTCATCAACGACATCGCCCCGGAACGCGCCGCCGAACTCCTCCGCGCCGGGTGAGGCAGGGGCACCTCGGTTGACGCCCACGGTGGCGGAAGGCGCCCCTCGCCACCGCTGGCGGCACCAGCAGGCCGACGGCCGGAGGCCGGCCGGCGGAGGTGGCAGACAGGGCGCGGGGGGCCCGGGACAGGGCCCCCCGCAGGGAAGGGACGGCTGGCTGTGCGCGACAGCCGGGAAGGCTGGCTGATCGGCACGCTTGCCGCGAGGCGACAGCGGTCAACCTTCCTGGACGCGACTGGCATCTCGTCCACCCAGGTCAACGAGGCGCGCCGAAGTAGGTGACGCCAGCGGCGTGTCACCCCCGACACGCCGCCGACCCCGAATGCTCAGGGCCCTGGATGTCGCTGGCCACGACGTCGGCAGCCGAAACTCGGCGGCGAGCGGGGCTCGGTGTGGCTCCGGACAGGCCGTCACCACCGTCGTCGTACGGTTGCCTTACGGCCGGTCACCAGGCTCGCCGCCGGAACGTCGTCGGCCACGACCGCGCCGGCGGCGACCACGGCGTCACGGCCGATGCTGACGCCGGGAAGGATCGTGGCACCGGCGCCGATCCACACGTTCTCCGCCACATCGATGGGCCCGCCGCTCAGCCATCCCCGCCGCTCCTCAGGATCGACCGGATGACCGACGGTGATGAACGTGGCCCTTGGTCCGACCATCACGCGCTCGCCGAGCCGGATGCCGGCGTAGTCCAGGAACGTGCAGTTCTGGTTGATGAACACGCGCTCCGCGAGGTCCAGGTGAAGGCCGTGGTCCGTGTAGAAGGGCGGATAGATCGTGACCTTCCTCGACAGCGGCCTGCCGAAGATCTGTTCGAACAGTGCCGCCCTGCCCGCTTCGTCGTCGAAGGGCAGGACGTTCAGGCGGGAGGTGAGTTCGGTGACCCGCAGGACCCTCTCGGCCATGGCCTGGAACTCGGCGCCGTGGATGCGCATGAGACGGTCGCTGGACATGCCAGGATCCTTTCTGGTGACCGGACAGGACTCACCGGGCGCTGGTGGCGGCGGCTGCTGCCAGCCGCCGATCAGGTCACCTCTGTCGGGGCCGTGACCTGCGAGCATTCGCGCTGCCGCTGTCGCCGCTCCGTGGCGTCGTCGCCCAGGACGGGCGCCAGACCGTCCCGGGGAGCGCGGGCAGGGCTCGGAGGTGGGTGATGATTCCCCGGAGTCCTGGATGTGGATTCGTTCTGGGGAGGATGAGAGAGAGCGGGTACGCGAGGGTCGGATCCACGACAGGGATGCGGCGTAGGTCGTAGTTCGCCGGCCAGGTGTACCGGTCGCGTGCCCCCACGAGAGTGGCCACGTCCGCGGAGGCCGCGAGGGTGTCCAGGAGCACTTCGTCGCCGAAGTGCGGGCCTGCCGCGTCGATGCGTAGGTCGAATTCGGTGGTGAGCTGATCGTAGAAATCCGCCCATTCGCTTCGGGGCGCGATACCCGGCATCCATATCCGGTGCTTACGCAACTGCCGTGGCGTCAGTCTTCGCTCGGAGGCGAGCGGATGTCCCGGGCCGACGAGAAGTTCCAGCGGTGAGTCGAACGCGTGAATCATCTGCACGTCGGGCGGCAGTGCGTCCAGGGCAGTGACGGAACGGAACGAGGCATCGACATCGCCCGCTTCGACGGCGGCGACCGCCACGCGTGGGTCGTCGACCCGGAGGGTCACCACGTCGAGGTTGATTTCGGGATGCGACCGCCAGTAGTCGTGCAGGACGACGGCCTGCGCGCTTCGCAGGCCGAGAACGTCGATCCGAAGGGCCCGGAAGCCCGGCCTGACCGCGGTGATGGCGCGCTCGACACCCGCGACGATGCTCCGCGCGTGGGGAAGAAACGCCTGACCGTCGAGCGTCAGCTCGACCCCTCGGGCGGTACGTGTCAACAGACGGACTTCCAGCTCGCGCTCCAGGGCGGCGATCCGCTTGGAGACTGCCTGCTGCGTCACGCCCAGATCCTCGGCCGCACGCTGCACCTGTCCGAGCTCGGCCGCCCGGACGAACGATCGCAACGCCTCGGTGTCCACCGGTTCACCCTAGGGGCGCACAACTGATCGTTGTGGCTCGCCGGGGGCCGGTTGTTCGACCAGGCTCCGGCGTGACCGGCCCCCGACCCGGCTCGCACCCTCCCTGGGCGAGGAGTCGGGAAGGCGGGGAAGCGACAGGCGGAGAGGACGCGGGGAGGAAGGGCAGGAGCCCGCCGGGGGGTGCCGGCGGGCTCCTGTGTGAAACGGCGGCAGCACCACGACGGTGCCGCCAGGGGGCGCCTGGAGGATCAGGCGGAGAGCTTGCGCGCCAGGTTCTCGTCCAGGGCGTTCATGAACTCGTCGGTGGTCAGCCACGGGGCGTCCCGCGAAATGAGCAGCGCGAGGTCCTTGGTCATCTGGCCGCCCTCGACGGTGTCGATGATGACCTGCTCCAGGGTGTTGGCGAACTCGGTGACCGCCGGGGTGCCGTCCAGCTTGCCCCGGTGGGCCAGGCCCCGGGTCCAGGCGTAGATGGAGGCGATCGGGTTGGTCGAGGTCTTCTCGCCCTTCTGGTACTGCCGGTAGTGCCGGGTGACGGTGCCGTGCGCGGCCTCGGCCTCGACCGTACGGCCGTCCGGGGTCATCAGCACCGACGTCATCAGGCCCAGCGAACCGAAGCCCTGCGCGACCGTGTCGGACTGCACGTCACCGTCGTAGTTCTTGCAGGCCCAGACGAAGCCGCCCTCCCACTTCAGCGCGGCGGCGACCATGTCGTCGATCAGCCGGTGCTCGTAGCTGATGCCGGCGGCCTCGAACTCGGCCTTGAACTCGTTCTCGAACACCTCGGCGAAGATGTCCTTGAACCGGCCGTCGTACGCCTTGAGGATGGTGTTCTTCGTCGACAGGTAGACCGGGTAGCCGCGGTCCAGGCCGTAGCGCATCGAGGCGCGGGCGAAGTCCCGGATCGACTCGTCGAAGTTGTACATGCCCATGGCGACGCCGCCGCCGGGGAAGTTGGCGACCTCCATCTCCACGGGCGCGGAGCCGTCGGTCGGGGTGTAGGTGATGGTCACCGTGCCCGGGCCGGGCACGACGAAGTCGGTGGCCTTGTACTGGTCGCCGTGGGCGTGCCGGCCGATGATGATCGGCTTGGTCCAGCCGGGGACCAGCCGCGGCACGTTGGACATGATGATCGGCTCGCGGAAGACGACGCCGCCGAGGATGTTGCGGATGGTGCCGTTCGGCGACCGCCACATCTTCTTCAGGCCGAACTCCTCGACCCGGGCCTCGTCGGGGGTGATGGTCGCGCACTTGACGCCGACGCCGTGCTGCTTGATGGCGTTGGCGGCGTCCACGGTGACCTGGTCGTCGGTCTCGTCGCGGTACTGAATCGACAGGTCGTAGTAGTGCAGGTCGACGTCGAGGTAGGGCAGGATCAGCTGCTCCCGGATCTGCTTCCAGATGATCCGGGTCATCTCGTCGCCGTCGAGCTCCACGACCGGGTTGTTTACCTTGATCTTCGCCATCGGCCGGCGCTCCTCTCGGGGGACACGTGCTCAAGCAGTACGAGCGTACTGGAAACTGGTCGGCAGTCCCCAGCCGGCCTCGGTCGGGCCGGAAAACGGGGTGGCACGGCACGGGACCGCGCTGACACCATCGCCCGATGCCACCGCGCCGCATCCTCGGGTCTATCACGGTCACCGCGCTCACCGACGGCGAGGGGCCGTTCTTCCAGCCCCGTGCGGAGGCGTTCCCGGCCGCCACGCCGGAACACTGGCGCGCGGCCGACCGGCGGGACCCGGCCACGGTGACCGCCGACGGGCGGTGGTGGCTGCCGTTCCGCAGCTTCGCGATCCGGGCGGGGGACGGCCCGGTGACCCTGGTCGACGCCGGGATCGGCCCGGCCGGCGCCCCCGCGTCGAGTTGGGCGCCGGTCCCCGGGCGGCTGCCGGCCGAACTCGCCGCCGCCGGCATCGACCCGGCCGACGTGCGCACGGTGGTGCTCACCCACCTGCACTCCGACCACGTCGGCTGGGCGGTCACCGGTTCGCCGGGCACGCCCTACTTCCCGAACGCCGACTACGTCCTCCAGCGGGCCGAGCTGGCCGCGGCCGAGAGCATCAACCCCGGGCCACCGGCCGGCCTGGTCGCGCCGTTGCGCGCCGCCGGCCAGCTCCGGGTGGTCGACGGCGAGGCGCGGCTCGATCCGACGGTACGACTGCTGCCGACGCCGGGGCACACGCCCGGACACCAGTCGGTGCTGCTGGAGGTCGGCGACGAGCGGCTGCTGGTCACCGGCGACCTGCTGGTGCACGCCGTGCAACTGGTCGACCCGGAACTGGCGTACGCCCACGAGGAGGACGCCGCGGCGGCCCGCGCGTCGCGGGTGGCGCTGCTGCGCGACCTGGCCGCGTACGGCCCCGCGGTGCTCGCCACCCCGCACCTCGGCGAGGCGTTCGTGGCACTGTAGGGGCGCGACGACGAGGGGGCACGCCGGCGGACCGGCGTGCCCCCTCGTCGGGTGACGGATCACATGTTGGCGACGTCGGCCTGCTTGGCGCGGACGGCCTCGGCGGCCTCCTTCAGGCTGGCCAGCTCGTCGGCGTCCAGGTCGGTCTCGACGACCCGCTTGACGCCCTCGGCCCCGATCTCCGCCTCGACGCCCAGGTAGACGCCGGAGATGCCGTACTCGCCGTCGACCCAGGCGCAGACCGGCATGACCTCGCCGGAGTCCTCCGCGACGGCCTTGGCCATCCGGGCGGCGGCGGCGGACGGGGCGTAGTACGCCGAGCCGGTCTTGAGCAGCGCGACCACCTCGGCGCCGCCGTTGCGGGTCTTGACGACCAGCTCCTCGATCTGCTCGGCCGGCATCGCGTCGCGCAGCGGCTTGCCGTTCACCGTGCTCTTCGACGGCACCGGCACCATCGTGTCGCCGTGCGAGCCGAGGGTCAGGGTCTTCACCGACTTCACCGGTACGCTCAGCGCCTCGGCGACGAAGTTGGTGAACCGGGCGGTGTCCAGCATGCCGGCCTGGCCGAGCACCCGGTTCTTCGGGAACTGGGTGGCGAGCTGGGCCAGCGCGGTCATCTCGTCCAGCGGGTTGGACACGACGATGACGACGGCGTTCGGGGCGTACTTGGCGACGTTCTCGGAGACCTGGCGGACGATCTTCGCGTTCGTCTCCAGCAGGTCCATCCGGCTCATGCCCGGCTTGCGCGGCAGGCCGGCGGTGATCACCACGACGTCCGAGCCCTCGATCGCCTCGTAGCCCTCGCCGTTCGGGCCCGTGGTCACGCCGACGACCTTGGTCTCGAAGCCCTCGACCGCGCGCGACTGGTTGAGGTCCAGGGCGAGACCCGCGGGCTTGCCCTCCACGATGTCGGTGATCACGACGGTGTCGAAGACGTCGTACTCGGCCAGGCGCTGCGCGGTGGTGGAGCCGTAGAAGCCGGCCCCGACGACAGTGACCTTCTTACCCATGGTCGTCCCACTCCCTGCTACCAGTCGGTTTTCCGGACCGTATCAGTCATCCTGGCACCGATCCGGTCAGGGGCGGACGGTTATGACCCCGATGGGCCGTACGCGCGGGCGCAGTCGCCCTCGCAGGTGCAAGGAAGGGACCCTTCCTTTACCTCAGGCGTTAGGAAGGTGCCCTTCCTAACGCCTCAGTCGCGTTCGGCGCGCTCGACGACGTTGGTCAGCAGCATCGCGCGGGTCATCGGGCCGACGCCGCCCGGCATCGGCACCAGCTTGCCGGCCACCTCGGCCGTCTCCGGGGCGACGTCGCCGGTGTAGCGGCCCTTGCCGTCCGGACCGATCACCCGGGTGATGCCCACGTCGACCACCACCGCGCCCGGCGTGACCATGTCGGCGGTGAGCAGGCCCGGCACCCCGGCGGCCACGATGACGATGTCGGCGGCGCGGGTGTGCGCGGCGAGGTCGAGCGTGCCGGTGTGACACAGCGTCACGGTGGCGTTCTCGCTGCGCCGGGTCAGCAGCAGGCCGAGCGGGCGGCCGACCGTGTTGCCCCGGCCGACCACGGCGACCTTCGCCCCGCGCAGCGCCACGTCGTGCCGGCGGAGCAGCTCGACGATGCCGCGCGGGGTGCAGGGCAGCGGGCCCTCGTAGCCGAGGACGAGCCGGCCGAGGTTGACCGGGTGCAGGCCGTCGGCGTCCTTGTCGGGGTCGATCAGCTCCAGCACCCGCTGGGTGTCGAGGTGGCCGGGCAGCGGCAGCTGGACGATGTAGCCGTGGCAGGCCGGGTCGGCATTGAGCTCGGCGAGCACCGCGTCGACCTGCTCCTGGGTGGCGTCGGCCGGCAGTTCCCGGCGGATCGAGGCGATGCCCACCTCGGCGCAGTCGCGGTGCTTGCCGTTGACGTACGCCTGGGACCCGGGGTCGGCGCCGACCAGGACGGTGCCCAGCCCGGGAGTGATGCCGCGTTCCGCCAGTGCCTTGACCCGCGTCCGCAGCTCGTCCTTGATCTCGGCCGCGGTCGCCTTGCCGTCCAGAAGCGTCGCCGTCACGCCCAGATCGTCTCACGGTCGAGGCCCGGTGATCCGACGACCTGCGCCAGCCAGCCGCCCGATCACGAAGAGTGACGTGCATTTCATCACTGTGAGTTAACACGCGTGGGTTCCGTCACAGCCGGATCCGGACGCCGCGGCCGCGGCGGGGACGGTGCCGGACAGCGGGGACGGGACGGCGCGGGAGGGTCGAGAGGCGGCGGCGACGGCCACCCGCCTCACCACACCCCGCAGGTGAGGCGGCATTTGCCGACCCGACGGCCATAGCAGGAGAGATCGGCCGCCGCAAGGCCCCCGAGCTGGCTCCGTTATCGCTTCGCAACGCGCTCGTTGTCGAACGCCCACCCGCGACCTACCGTTGCCCAACGTTGCGCAGCGTAAACCCAGCGCCGGGTCTGAATGCGCAGCGTGAGGAGATGAGGAGGCTACATGCGCGTGCGCAGGCTCGCTACCTGGACCGCCCTCCCGCTCGCGGTGACCCTGGGCCTGGTGGCCTGCGGCTCGGGCGGCGACGGCGGATCCGGCGAGAGCAACCCCGACGCGGCCGTGCGGATCGAGATCGCCGAGCCGCAGCACCTGGTGCCGACCAACACCAACGAGACGAGCGGCTCGCAGGTGCTCAGTGCCCTGTTCAGCCCGCTGGTCGACTACGACGAGGCCAACAAGCCGTACGAGGTGGCGGCCGAGTCGGTGACGTCCGAGGACAACACGACCTGGACGGTCAAGCTCAAGGACGGCTACACCTTCCACAACGGCGAGAAGGTCACCGCCGACAACTACCTCGACGCCTGGAACTACGGCGCCTACGCGCCGAACGGGCAGAACTCGAGCTACTTCTTCGAGAAGATCGCCGGCTACGAGGACCTGCAGGGCGAGACGCCGAAGGCCAAGACGCTGACCGGCCTGAAGAAGGTCGACGACCTGACCTTCACCGTCACGCTGTCCGAGCCGTACAGCGAGTTCAAGACCATGCTCGGCTACACCGCCTTCTACCCGATGCCGAAGGCCGCGTTCTCCGCGCCCGGCGTGCTGGCCGAGGGGTACGAGCAGGCGCCGGTGGGCCAGGGCCCGTTCAAGATGAAGGGGACCTGGCAGCACGACGCCAAGGTCGAGGTCGAGAAGTACGACGCCTTCCCCGGCGAGAAGCCGAAGGTGGCCGGCGTCGAGTTCCGGATCTACCAGCAGCCGACCGCCGCGTACGCGGACGTGCTGTCGGACAACCTGGACGTCATCAAGACCATCCCGACCGAGAACCTGTCGACGGCCGGCACCGACCTCGGTGACCGGTTCAAGCAGAGCCCGGCCTCGTCGCTCCAGGTGCTGGCGTTCCCGACGTTCCAGAAGGAATTCAGCAACCCGGACGTGCGCAAGGCCATCTCGATGGCGATCGACCGGGACGAGATCACCAAGTCGATCTTCAAGGACTCGCAGCAGCCCGCCCGCTCGTTCGTCTCGCCGGTCGTCGCGGGCTACCGCGACAACACCATCGGCGAGGCCGGCGAGTTCGACCCGGCCAAGGCCAAGGCGCTGTACCAGGCCGCGGGCGGCCCGGCGAAGATCGAGCTGTCCTACAACGGCGACGGCGGCCACAAGGACTGGATCGACGCGACCTGCAACCAGCTCAAGGCCAACCTGGGCGTGGACTGCGTGGGCAACGCCGAGCCGAAGTTCGCGGACCTGCTGACCAAGCTCAAGGCCAAGCAGCCGGTCGGCCTGTTCCGGATGGGCTGGGTCATGGACTACCCGTCCATGGAGAACTACCTGGGCCCGCTGTACAGCAGCAACGGCTCGTCGAACTACTACGGCTACAGCAACCCGGCGTTCGACAAGCTGCTCGCCGAGGGCGCCAGCGCCGCGAACGAGGACGAGGCGGTCAAGAAGTACCAGGCGGCGGAGGACCTGCTGGCCAAGGACCTGCCGGTCATCCCGCTGCGGTACGGCCAGAACAACTTCGGCCACTCGACCAAGGTCAAGAACGTGGAGATGGACCTCTTCGACCGGGTCGACCTGCTGAAGATCGAGGCCGTCAAGTAACAGTGCGGCACGACGGGTCGGGTCACCGGCGGACGGTGGCCCGACCCGCCATCCTCTTCACCCTTTTTCAGAAAGACTGCCAAGTATGTTCCGGTTCATCCTGAGGCGTCTGCTCCAGATGGTCCTCGCGTTCTTCGGAACCACGCTGATCGTCTACGCGCTGATGTTCGCCGGCCAGGGCGATCCCATCCAGGCGCTGGCCGGGGAGCGCCCGGTCACGGCCGCGCAGCGGGCATACCTGACGGAGAAGTTCCACCTCGACCAGACCGGGGTCGGCGGCTTCTTCTACCGCTACTTCGACTACATCAAGAACCTCCTGCAGGGCGACCTCGGGCAGTCGCTGACGGGGCGCTCGATCGGCGACATCCTCGCCGCCGCCTGGCCCGTCACGCTCAAGCTGGCGCTGATCGCCATGGCCGTCACCATCGTCTTCGGGGTCACCGCGGGCGTCCTCGCCGGCATCCGGCGGGCCAGCATCTTCGACAACTCGACGCTGCTGCTGACCCTGCTGGTGCTCGGCATCCCCACGATCGTGCTCGCCCCCCTCGCCCAGTACCTGCTCGGCGTCAAGTGGCAGCTCTTCCCGCCCACCGCCGGGGCCGAACCCGACCTGTACGCGCTGCTGCTGCCCGGCATCGTGCTCGGCTCCCTCTCGCTGGCCACCGCGCTGCGGCTGACCCGGACCTCGGTGGCGGAG
Source organism: Micromonospora sp. NPDC023814 (assembly GCF_040639595.1). NCBI lineage: Bacteria > Bacillati > Actinomycetota > Actinomycetes > Micromonosporales > Micromonosporaceae > Micromonospora > Micromonospora sp. NPDC023814. Next base: position 48,908 of record NZ_JBFAAF010000008.1, on the reverse strand, counting down.
AACCTGCGCGCCGACTACGTCCGGACCGCCCGCTCCAAGGGACTGGCCAAGCGGCGCATCGTCAGCGTCCACGTGCTGCGCAACTCGCTCATCCCGGTGGTCACCTTCCTCGGCGTCGAACTGGGCAACCTGATGAGCGGCGCGATCATCACCGAGGGCGTGTTCAACATCCCCGGTGTCGGCTTCAACCTCTTCCGCGGCATCCGCACCGAGGACGGCCCGCTGGTGGTGGGCATCGTCAGCGTGCTCGTCGTGGTCTACCTCGTCTCCAACCTGGTGGTGGACGTCCTGTACGCCGTACTCGATCCGAGGATCCGCTATGAGTGAGCGCAGCGAACGAATCGGCAGCGCAGTGTTTCGTGCCGGCGCCGAGCGCAGCGAGGTGCGGGCATGAGTGACTTCGAGACCGTCGCTGCTTCGGAGAACCAGGCCGCGCGGCGGGGGCCGTCCGGCGAGCCGGGCGCGCCGGGTCAGGCGGGCGTACCGCAGAAGCCGCGCAGCCTGGCCGGCGACGCCTGGCGCGACCTGCGCCGCAACCCGATCTTCTGGGTCAGCCTCGCCCTGGTGGTGCTGGTCGCCGCCATGGCCGCCGTCCCCGGCCTGTTCACCTCGAACGACCCCCGCGACTGCGTGCTGGCCCGCCAGCACGCCGGCCCGTCCGGCGGGGCGATCTTCGGGTACGACTTCCAGGGCTGCGACACGTACGCCCGGGCGGTGTACGGCGCCCGCGCGTCGCTGCTGGTCGGTGCCCTCTCCGCGCTGCTCACCGGCCTGATCGCGCTGGTCGTCGGGATGGTCGCCGGCTACTTCGGCCGCTGGGTCGACGCGGTGCTCTCCCGGGTGATCGACATCGTGCTCGGCATCCCGCTGCTGCTCGCCGCGATCGTGCTGCTGAAGCGGGTGAACAGCGACAGCTCCGCGGTGCGGATCGGCGCGGTGATCTTCGTGCTGGCGATCCTCGGCTGGACCACCGCCGCCCGCGTCGTCCGCTCCTCGGTGATCACCGCGAAGGAGCAGGACTACGTGGCGGCGGCCCGGATGCTCGGCGCCGGCGACGGCCGGATCATGCTGCGGCACATCCTGCCGAACGCGCTCGCCCCGGCGATCGTGGTGCTGACCATCGCGCTCGGCTCGTTCATCGCCGCCGAGGCGACGCTCTCCTTCCTCGGCATCGGCCTGAAGGCGCCGACGATCTCCTGGGGCATCGACATCGACGCCGGCCGGGTGCACATGCGGGAGTCGGCCACCCCGCTGGTCGTCCCCTCGACGTTCCTCGCGCTGACCGTGCTGGCGTTCATCATGCTCGGCGACGCGATCCGCGACGCCTTCGACCCGAAGCTGCGGTGACGGATGCGAACGAGCGCAGCGAGCCCCGCGTTCGCGGGCGAAAGGCAGGAACCCGTGCGAGCGCGAGGAGTGAGCGCAGCGAGCCCCGCAGTCGCGAGCGAAAGGCAGGAACCGTGAGCCAGTCCGCCGTCCGGCCGACGCCGGCCTCCCCGACGCCCGAGGGCGGGCACCTGTTGGACGTACGGGACCTGCACGTCGAGTTCCGCACCGGCGAGGGCGTGGCCAAGGTGATCAACGGGGTCTCGTACCACCTCGACCCCGGCGAGACGCTCGCCGTGCTCGGCGAGTCCGGCTCCGGCAAGTCGGTCACCGCGCAGGCGATCATGGGCATCCTCGACACTCCCCCGGCGCTGATCCGCTCCGGTCAGATCCTCTACCAGGGTCGGGACCTGCTGAAGCTGTCGGAGGAGCAGCGCCGGCAGGTGCGGGGCAAGGAGATCGCGATGATCTTCCAGGACGCCCTCTCCGCGCTGAACCCCGTCTTCCCGGTGGGCTGGCAGATCGGCGAGACGCTGCGCCAGCGCGAGGGCATGTCGAAGGCGGAAGCCCGCCGGCGGGCCGTCGAGCTGATGGACCTGGTGAAGATCCCGGCCGCCGCCAACCGGCTCGGGGACTACCCGCACCAGTTCTCCGGCGGCATGCGCCAGCGCGTCATGATCGCGATGGCGCTGGCCATGAACCCGAAGGTACTGATCGCCGACGAGCCGACCACGGCGCTGGACGTCACCGTGCAGGCCCAGATCATGGACCTGCTGGCCGACCTGCGCCGCGATCTCGACATGGCGATGATCCTGATCACCCACGACCTCGGCGTGGTCGCCGGCGTCGCGGACCGGATCGCCGTCATGTACGCCGGCCGGATCGTCGAGCACGCCGACGTCCGCTCGCTGTACCGGGCGCCGGCCCACCCGTACACGAAGGGGCTGCTGGAGTCGATTCCGCGGATGGACGTACGGGGTCAGCAGCTCTCCACCATCAAGGGGCTGCCGCCCAACCTGATGCGGATCCCGTCCGGCTGCCCCTTCCACCCCCGGTGCCCGTACGTGCAGCAGGTCTGCGTGGACGTGGTGCCGCACGACCTGGTCCTCGGCGACGGCCGGACCAGCGCGTGCCACTTCGCGCAGGAGGTCCGTGATGACAGCGCCCGCTAGCCCGACCAAGGTCCGGGGCGAGACGATCCTCGCCGTCGACAACCTCGTCAAGCACTTCCCGATCCGCCAGGGCGTGCTGTTCCAGAAGCAGGTCGGCGCGGTCAAGGCCGTCGACGGGGTCAGCTTCGAGCTGCGCCGCGGCGAGACCCTCGGGGTGGTCGGCGAGTCCGGCTGCGGCAAGTCCACCCTGGCCCGGCTGCTGATGCGGCTGGAGACGCCGACCGCGGGCCGGGCCACCCTGGAGGGCCGGGACCTGTTCAAGGCCTCCGGCGCCGAGCTGCGCCGGCTGCGGCGCAACATGCAGATGGTCATGCAGGACCCGTACACCTCGCTGAACCCACGGATGACGGTCGGCGACATCATCGGCGAGCCGTTCGAGATCCACCCCGACGCGGCGCCGAAGGGCAGCCGGCGGCAGCGGGTACAGGAACTGCTCGACGTGGTCGGCCTCAACCCGGAGCACATCAACCGGTACCCGCACCAGTTCTCCGGCGGTCAGCGGCAGCGCATCGGCATCGCCCGGGCGCTCGCCCTGCGGCCCGAGATCATCGTCTGCGACGAGCCCGTCAGCGCCCTGGACGTGTCGATCCAGGCGCAGGTGATCAACCTGCTGGAGCAGCTCCAGGACGAGTTCGGCCTGTCGTACATCTTCATCGCCCACGACCTGTCGGTGGTCCGGCACATCTCCGACCGGGTCGCGGTGATGTACCTCGGCAAGATCGTGGAGATCGGCACCGAGGACGAGATCTACGAGCGGGCCACCCACCCGTACACCCAGGCGCTGCTGTCGGCGGTGCCGGTGCCGGACCCGGACGCCCGCGACCAGCGCACCATGATCCGGCTCACCGGGGACGTGCCGAGCCCGGCCGACCCGCCGAGCGGCTGCCACTTCCGCACCCGCTGCTGGAAGGCCCAGGAGGTCTGCGCCCGCGAGGAGCCGCACACGGTGCTCCGCGCTGCGGACCCGCACCCCTCGGCGTGCCACTTCGCCGAACTCCGCCCCACCCCCTGACCCACCCCGCCCCCGCCCCCGCCCCCGCGATCTTGCACTTTGTGCCCGCGAATCGCGTGCTTCGTCCCGTATGCCGGGGCACAAAAGTGCAAGATCGCCGGGAAGCGAGGGGGCGAGGGTCGGGGGAGGTAGAGGGCTGGGGGGTCAGTGGAAGAAGTGGCGGGTGGCGGTGAAGTACATGGTGACGCCGGCCTGCTTGGCGGCGGCGATCACCTCCTCGTCACGGATCGAGCCGCCCGGCTGGACGATCGCTCGGACGCCCGCGTCGATGAGGATCTTCGGGCCGTCGGCGAACGGGAAGAACGCGTCAGAGGCGCAGACCGCGCCGCGGGCGCGTTCCGCCCCGGCCCGGCTGACCGCGAGCTGCGCCGAGTCGACCCGGTTGACCTGGCCCATCCCCACGCCGACGGTCGCCCCGTCCTTCGCCAGCAGGATCGCGTTGCTCTTCACCGCGCGCACCGCCCGCCAGGCGAAGGCCAGGTCACGCAGGGTCGCCTCGTCGGCCGCCTCGCCCGCGGCCAGTCGCCAGTTGGCCGGGTCGTCGCCGTCGGCGTCGATCCGGTCCGCCATCTGCACCAGCACGCCCCCGGTGACCTGCCGCCACTCGGCCGGCAGCGGGTCGAAGGCCGGCGCGCGCAGCAGCCGGATGTTCTTCTTGCCCTGGAGCACCTCCACGGCGCCCTCGTCGAAACCGGGCGCCACCAGCACCTCGGTGAAGATCTCCGAGACCTGCCGGGCCAGCTCGACCGAGACCGGCCGGTTGACCGCGATCACCCCGCCGTACGCGGACACCGGGTCGCAGGCGTGCGCCTTGCGGTGCGCGTCGGCCACGTCGGCGCCGACGGCGATGCCGCACGGGTTGGCGTGCTTGATGATCGCCACCGCCGGCTGGTCGGCGAAGTCGTTGGCCGCCCGCCACGCGGCGTCCGCGTCGACGTAGTTGTTGTACGACATCTCCTTGCCGTGCAGCTGCTCCGCCTGGGCGAGCCCGGCGGGGCTGGACGGGTCGACGTAGAGGGCCGCCGCCTGGTGCGGGTTCTCGCCGTAGCGCAGCACCGCCGAGCGGCGCAGCGACAGCCCGGCGAAGCCCGGCCAGCCGTCCTGCTCGGGCGCCAGCACGGCGGCGCACCACTCGGCCACCGCCACGTCGTACTCGGCGATGACCGCGAACGCCTGAGCGGCCAGCACGCGGCGCTGGGCCAGGGTGAAGCCGCCCTCGTCGAGCGCGGCGAGCAGGGCCGGGTACGCGGCCGGATCGGTCACCACGGCGACCGAGGCGTGGTTCTTGGCCGCCGCCCGGACCATCGCCGGCCCGCCGATGTCGATCTGCTCGACGCACTCCTCGACGCCTGCGCCGGAGGCGACCGTGGCCTGGAACGGGTAGAGGTTGGAGACCAGCAGGTCGATCCCCGCGATGCCGTGCTCGTCGAGCTGGGCGGCGTGCGAGTCCTTGCGCAGGTCGGCGAGGAGCCCGCCGTGCACCTTGGGGTGCAGCGTCTTGACCCGGCCGTCGAGGATCTCCGGGAAGCCGGTCACCGCCTCCACCGGGGTCACCGGCACTCCGGCTTCGGCGATGGTCGAGGCCGTGCTGCCGGTCGAGACGATCTCCACCCCGGCCTCGTGCAGCGCCCGGGCCAGCTCGACCAGGCCGGTCTTGTCATAGACGCTGACCAGCGCCCGCCTGATCGGGCGGCGTTCGTCCTGAGTGGAACTCACGGGACCGTGACCTTTCTTCCGGTGATCGTCCAACCTTCACGGACCAGGCGGCCCACCTGCTCGACGAGCTGGTGCCGCTCGGCGTCCTTGATGCGCTCGGTGAGCGTCTCCACGTCGTCGTCGTCGCGCACCGGCACGGCGACCTGCGCGACGATCGGGCCGGTGTCCATGCCGGCGTCGACGAAGAACAACGTCGCCCCGGTGACCTTCACGCCGTAGGCGAGGGCGTCGCGCGGACCGTGGATGCCGGGGAACGCCGGCAGCAGCGTGTTGTGCGTGTTCAGGTAGCGGTCGCCGAAGGCGGCCAGGAAGCGCGGGCCGACCAGTTTGAGGAAGCCGGCGGAGATGACCAGGTCGGGCCGGTGCTCGGCGACGCGGGCGGCCAGCGCGGCGTCCCAGTCCTCGCGGGTGGGGTGGTCGGCGACCCGCTCGACGAAGGTCGGCACACCCGCCGTGGCGGCCCGGTCCAGCCCGGCGATACCGTCGCGGTCGGCCCCGACGGCGACAACCCGGGCCCCGTACGCCGGATCGGCGCAGGCGTCGAGCAGGGCCTGGAGGTTGCTCCCGGAGCCGGAGACGAGGACGACGATGCGGGCGGCGGACGCGGGCTCGGTCACTTGACCAGCCTATCGGGCAGGCCGGCGGTTCCATCCGCTGGGCAGCGCGACATTCACCGACGACGTGATTGGGCAGAACCGGGTACGCTGCCGGTCGCTCGGGACCGGCGCGCGCGTCCGGCCCGCACCCGTCAGTGATCCGGCACCCCAGAGGTGTCGAGTGGAATGAGGAGTACGCCGAGATGCAGCCCGGATACCAGCCGCAGCAGCAACCGCCGGTCAACAACAACATGGCGATGTCGATCGTCGCCATCTTTCTCTTCTGGCCGCTGGCCATCCCGGCCATCATCAACGCCTCGAAGGTGAACACCCTGCTCCAGCAGGGCGACTACGCCGGGGCCCAGGCCGCGGCCGCCGAGTCGAAGAAGTGGTCCAAGTGGGCGCTGATCGTCGGCATCAGCTGGTACGTGATCGCTCTGGTGTGCTGCCTGCTCGGTGGCCTCGCCGGATTGGCTGGCGGCAGCTCGGCCAGCACCTACTGACAGAACTGCGAGGAGTTCGCATGCAGCCCGGTTACCCCGGTCAGGATCCCTACGGTCAGCAGCCGCACCAGGACCCGACCGCGCCGCACCACGACCCGTACGCCCCGCCAGCGGCGGCGCCGTACGGTCAGCAGCCCACTTCCGGGCAGCCGAACGACCCGTACGCCGCACCGCAGAACCCCTACGGCCAGCCCCCGACCTCCGGCCAGCCCTACGGCCAGCCGCCGACCTCGGGCCAGCCGTACGGGCAGCCGCCGACCTCGGGCCAGCCGTACGGGCAGCAGCCGTACCAGGACCCGTACGCCCAGCAGGCGTACCCGCCGCCCATGTACCCGAACGCCGGGTTCGCCGGCAAGGGGCCGGGGCAGCAGCAGAACACCCTCGGCCTGGTGTCGATGATCCTCGGCATCGCGTCGATCCCGCTGGTCTGCTGCTACCTCGGCATCCCGCTGGGCATCGCCGCCGTGGTGACCGGCTGGATGGGCAAGCAGAAGGCCGCCCAGGGCCTGGCCGACAACCAGGGTCAGGCCCTCGCCGGCCTGATCTGCGGCGCCATCGGCGCCGTGCTGGGCCTGCTCCAGGTCGTCCTGCTGTTCGTCGGATTCAGCATGGACGCCTACCAGCCCTGACCGGCACGGCACGAAAGGGGCGTCCCGGCTCGTCCGGGGCGCCCCTCGGCGTACCGGCGGGCCTCACTCAGCGGGCGCGGGGCGGGTCGGCGGGGCGGGAGAGCGCCCGGGTCACGGCGGCGCCCAGCAGCGCGCCCACCGTGATGACCGCGGTCGCCACGCCGGCCACCTGCCAGGCCACGGGCCCCACCTCGGCCAGCCGGCCGCCACCCAGCGACCCGGCGGAGGCCGCCGCGGCGGCGCCCAGCAGCACGCCGGCCACCGGCCCGGCGAGCGCCGCCGGCCCGAGCAGCGGGCCCCAGCGCAGCGGCGTCCGGTCGTCGGCGGCGAGCCGGAGCAGCCGGCGGGCCAGCAGCCAGCCCGCCGCCATCCCGGCGAGGACCGGCACCGCGAGCAGGGCCGCCCCGATGCCGTCGACCGGGCCGCGCGGCAGCCCCGCCAGCAGCGGGACGGCCGGCAGCGCGCCGAGGGACACCTCGCTGGTGCGGACCGCCGTGTCCGTGCCGACGGCGAAACCCGGCCCGAGCAGGTAGCTGACCGACCAGATGGTGGCGTTGGGCGCGTAGGCGAGGCTGACCAGGGTGATCCCGGCCTGCCCGGCGACCCCGGTGCGATAGGCCCCGATGAGGTCGGCGGCGTCACCGCCCCCGGTGGCCACGGCGAGCCCCGCCGCCCCGCCGCCCGCGGCGAGCAGCAGCAGCCCGGCGACCAGCCCGGTGCGGATCCCGTCACGCAGCGGCTCCGGGGACCGCGCGGCCAGCAGGCCGGCGACGCGGGTCGTCCGGGCCGAGCCGACCAGGGCGGCGAGCGTGCCCAGCACCGCGAGGGTGACCCCGGCGCGGACCGGTGACGCCCCGGGGCCGCCCGCGCCGGCCAGCACCGCCGCGAGCACGCCGATCAGCGCGTACGCGATGCCGACCGCGCCGGCCGCGACGAGCGCCTGCCGGGGCGACCCCCCACCGCGCGCGCCGATCGCCCGACTGGTGTGCACGCCCGCCCGGGCCAGTCGCCAGACCACCAACGCGGTCAGCGCCAGCGGGGCCAGCCCGAGCGGGCCGGCGCCGGTGTCGAGCGGGACGCCGTGCCCGAGCAGCCAGCCGGCCAGCCCGGCGCGGAGCGCGCTCGGCACGGAGGCGGCGTCCTCGCTGAGCTGGAACAGCCAGAGCACGACCACCACCGGCAGCCACGAGGTGAGCGCCGCCCAGCCGGCGGCGACCGCCGCGGCGACGGCCAGCGGGGCGCGGCTGCGAGGGGGCTCGCCGCTCCGCGGCGCGGGCACCCGCCGGCCCCGCCCGGCGGGCGCGGCCCGCCGGGCGGGGCCGGCCTCGACGCCGGGGCGGCTCGGCTGATCAGGGGTGACGGAGGACATCGGGTCTACTCTGGCATGCCGCGCGCGTGGCGGCAGTCCGATACCGCCCCCGAGCGGCGGCGAGTTCCGTGATCCACCGTCTCCCACCCCCGATCCGGTCTAGCCTCGGCCCAGGGACGCGACCGAAGTCGCGGCACCGACGTCCGGAGGGAAGCCGTGAACGCTCCGTACCCGCCGCCACCGCCGCCACCGCCCGCGGCCGGCCAGGACCGCACCACGCTCTGGGGCGTGCTCGGCATCATCCTCGGCCTGCTCTGCTGCGGCATCCTGGGGATCGTCTTCGGCTACCTGTCGATCCGGGACGCCAAACGCTTCGGCCAGTCGCCGGTGCTCGGCTGGCTGGCGATCGCGTTCGGCGTGCTCAACATCATCGGCAGCGGCATCCTCTGGGCCGGCGGCAACTACCCGCTCTACAACGACTGAGGGCCGACCGCGAACGGTCGGCCCCCTGGTCGTCCACCAGCCTGGATCAGCCGGCGGACATGATCTCCCGCATCAGCTTGGCGGTCTCGGTCGGCGTCTTGCCGACCTTGACGCCGACGGCCTCCAGCGCGCTCTTCTTGGCCTCGGCCGTGCCGGCGGAGCCGGAGATGATCGCGCCGGCGTGCCCCATGGTCTTGCCGGGAGGCGCGGTGAAGCCGGCGATGTAGCCGACCACCGGCTTGGTCACGTTCGCCTTGATGAACTCGGCGGCCCGCTCCTCGGCGTCGCCGCCGATCTCACCGATCATGACGATCGCGTCGGTGTCCGGGTCGGCCTCGAACGCGGCCAGCGCGTCGATGTGGGTGGTGCCGATGATCGGGTCACCGCCGATGCCGACGCAGGTCGAGAAGCCGATGTCGCGCAGCTCGTACATCATCTGGTAGGTCAGCGTGCCGCTCTTGCTGACCAGGCCGATGCGGCCGGTGCCGGTGATGTCGGCCGGGATGATGCCGGCGTTGGAGGCGCCCGGCGAGGCGATGCCCGGGCAGTTCGGCCCGATGATCCGGGTCCGCTCGCCCTTGGCCACGTTGTACGCCCAGAACGCGGCGGTGTCGTGCACCGGCACGCCCTCGGTGATCACCACGGCCAGGTCGATCCCGGCGTCGATCGCCTCGACGACCGCGCCCTTGGTGAACTGCGGCGGTACGAAGATCACGGTCACGTCGGCACCGGTCTGCGCCATCGCGTCCGCGACGCTGGCGAAGACCGGCAGCTCGGTGCCGTCGAAGTCGACGGTCTGGCCCGCCTTGCGCGGGTTGACGCCGCCGACGACGTTGGTGCCCGCGGCGAGCATCCGCCGGGTGTGCTTGGAACCCTCGGAACCGGTCATCCCCTGGACGATGACCTTCGAGTCCTTGGTCAGCCAGATAGCCATTGTCAGACCCCCGCAGCCGCCAGCTCGGCGGCCCGCTCGGCCGCACCATCCATCGTGTCCACCCGCTGGACCAGCGGGTTGTTCGCGCCGTCGAGGATCGCCCGGCCGGCCTCGGCGTTGTTGCCGTCGAGGCGGACGACCAGCGGCTTGGTGACCTTCTCGCCGCGCTGCTCGAGCAGGGCCAGCGCCTGCACGATGCCGTTGGCGACCTCGTCGCAGGCGGTGATGCCGCCGAAGACGTTGACGAAGACGCTCTTCACCGACGGGTCGGACAGGACGATCTCCAGCCCGTTCGCCATCACCGCGGCGCTCGCGCCGCCGCCGATGTCGAGGAAGTTGGCCGGCTTGACGCCGCCGTGCCGCTCGCCGGCGTACGCGACCACGTCGAGGGTCGACATGACCAGGCCCGCGCCGTTGCCGATGATGCCGACCTCGCCGTCGAGCTTGACGTAGTTGAGGTCCTTCTCCTTGGCGGCCTGCTCCAGCGGGTCCACCGCGGCCTGGTCGACGAGCGCCTCGTGGTCCGGGTGCCGGAAGCCGGCGTTCTCGTCCAGGGTGATCTTGGCGTCGAGCAGCAGCAGCTTGCCCTCGCCGGTCTTGGCCAGCGGGTTCACCTCGACCAGCGTGGCGTCCTCGGCGACGAAGGCCTTCCACAGGCCCACGGCGACCTCGACGACCTGGTCGGCGACCTCGGCCGGGAAGCCGGCGGCGGCGACGATCTCGCGCGCCTTCGCCTCGTCGACGCCGGTGTTGGCGTCGATCGGGGCCTTGACGACCTTCTCCGGGGTGTCGGCGGCGACCTGCTCGATGTCCATGCCGCCCGCGATGCTGGCGATGCAGAGGAAGGTGCGGTTCGCCCGGTCGAGCAGGTAGGAGAAGTAGTACTCCTCGGCCACGTCCGCGGTCACGGTGATCATGACCTTGTGGACCGTGTGACCCTTGATGTCCATGCCGAGGATGTCGGTGGCCCGGGCCACCGTCTCATCCGCGCCCTCGGCCAGCTTCACGCCGCCGGCCTTGCCCCGGCCGCCGACCTTCACCTGCGCCTTGACGACCACCCGACCGCCGAGGCGTTCGGCGATCGCGCGGGCCTCCTCCGGGGTCGTGGCGACGCCGCCGGCGAGCACGGGCAAGCCGTGCCGCTCGAACAGGTCCCGCCCCTGGTACTCGTACAGGTCCACGTTTGCGCGTCCCGTCCCGTCTCCGCGGCGCGCCGTCGCGCCGCCACCAGCGTTATGGAAAACAGTTTGACGCCTGTCATCAGTTGAAACAGGCCATTGGGCGCAGCCTAGCGAGGTGGACACCGGCCGCAACCGAGCGGGTGCGCGGTGTGCGGTAATGCACAACCAGCGGCGTCGCGCGGCCTTTCCGCGACTTCGGGCCCCGACGTCAGCCGTCCGGACGATGTTGTCCGGGCTGCGTAACCCCTCCGCGGGGGCGTCGTTGAGTCAGGTGTCAAAGCGCTGATGCAGCGCGGCGACGGGAGACGGCCGATGCCCTGTCGGTCGAGGGGTGGCGGCGGGGCATCGTGCATAGAGGGGCCGGACGTGTGAGGGGTGCGTCCGGCCCCTCCCCCCTGTCCGACGTCAGCCGTGGACCGGCCTAAGTCGTCTGCGACCCGTCGACCGCCCCGAGTCCGTGAACAGCACGTCCTCGCCCTCCGCCGGAATGCTGACCGACGCTCAGGCGACCGGCTGCGCGACGTTCTCCCGGACCCACTCCACGATCGAGGCGGTGGTGGCGCCCGGCGTGAAGATCTTGGCGACGCCCAGCTTCTGCAACTCGGGGATGTCCGCGTCGGGAATGATGCCGCCGCCGAAGACGACGATGTCGCGGGCGTCCCGCTCGCCGAGCAGCTCCACCACCCGCCGGAAGAGCGTCATGTGCGCCCCGGACAGCACGGAGAGGCCGACCGCGTCGGCGTCCTCCTGGATCGCGGTCTCCACGATCTGCTCCGGGGTCTGGTGCAGGCCGGTGTAGATGACCTCCATACCGGCGTCCCGGAGGGCACGCGCGACGACCTTGGCGCCACGGTCGTGGCCGTCCAGGCCCGGCTTGGCGACGACGACCCGAACACGAGAGCTCATCTGCGCATCCCTTTCACCGGCTCCGCGGCTTCACCTGAACGAACGGTAACCCGCCCCGCCCGGCCCGGGAAATCCGGGCGGCGAAGCGCACGGCACACCGGCCGGCGACACCCGGGGGAGGCTGCCGCCGCAGACGGTACGCCTGCCGTAGATGATCACCGCCGTCAAGCCGGACGACTCCGCCGTTCGGTCACGCTGCGCGACGAACGGGCAGTTACAGGGGCGCCGTTCGACGGGAACGAGGCGTGACAATCACGGACGCAAAGGGACAGAACGCGGTAGCAATTCGGCGCTTCGGCTTGTGACGGGCCTGGTGGTTGGCTAACGTGTCCACGGTTGTCATCAGGTCCACGGACGGGTGACGACGCGGCCAGCCGACGTTCATCGGAGCTTCACGAGCGTCGAGGAAGCCGCATCGGATCCCCGACAACGGAGGGTGTGCGTGCGCCAGCGCCTGTCGTCTGAGCCCGATCGATATCGCGGCCGCCGCCGCGTACCCACCCCCCCGCGTAGCCGCTACGCCGCCGTCGTCACCACCGCGTTCTTCGGTGCCGGCATCGTCGCCCTCGGCGCGGGAGCCATGCCGGACGCCAAGAGCGTCAGCCCGTCGGTCCTCGACGAGCTCAAGGCCGCCTCGACCGTCAACCAGGACGCCGCGGCCCGCGCCGACTCCGCCGACCGCGCCTCGCGCGACAGCACCCGCGCCGCCGGGGCGGAGGACGCCGCCGAACGCGAGGCCTGCCGGCTCCCCCTCCAGGACTACGAGTTCAACACCCCCTACGGCATGCGCTGGGGCAAGCTGCACACCGGCATCGACCTCGTCGCCGCCGAGGGCACGCCCTACGTCGCCATCCACTCCGGCACGGTCACGAAGGCCGGCTGGTTCGGCGGCTACGGCTACACCGTGATCGTCCAGCACGCCGACGGCAGCGAGGCGATCTACGGCCACTCCTCCGCGCTGAGCGTGCAGCAGGGGCAGCAGGTCAAGGCGGGCGACCAGCTTGGCCTGGTCGGCAACACCGGCCACTCCTACGGCTCCCACCTGCACCTGGAGGTGCATGTCAAGGGCGAGCCGCTCGACCCGGTGCCGTGGCTCCAGGAGCGCAACGTGGACATCAAGCTGCAAATCGAGGCACTCTAACGGCGGGGTAGCCGCGCCCTGACGCTGCGTACCGACCGTTGACCGCCCGGATCTGTCGATCCGGGCGGTTTTTCGTCGGCTGACGGCAGGCGAAAGTCTGCTGGGTCACAGCCGCGAGTGTGACCGGCGCCACGGCCGACCATGATCACTTATCGCTACCAAAGCCTCAAGTCGGGAGTTAGCGGACGGCACCGGCCACCGTCGCTCCGTCCCGACCTGGTCCCCCTACCCGCTGCCGACCCCGCCGACACCAGTATTTCGAGGTCAAGTGCCCCCTCGATCAGCGAAGGTCCGCCGTGCAGGAAGACATTCAGAACGAGAACACCCCCGACGCCCCCGCCCGGCACCGGAGGCGGGCCGGCGGCCGCACCCGAGTGATCGTCGCCGCGGCGGCCCTGGTCGGCCTCGGCCTCGGCGGTGCCGCCTTCGCGGCCACCGGCAACGACGAGCCCTCCGTCCCGGCCGCCGTCTCCCTCGACGCGCAGGCCCGCGCCGAGGCCGCCGACCGCGCCGACCGGTCCGCGCGCGAGTCGGCCGCCCCGGCCACCCCCTCGGCCAGCCCGACGCCGAGCCCCACGACGGCCAGCCCGTCGGCGAAGCCCAGCCCGAAGGCGACCACCGCCAAGCCGACGCCGAAGAAGACCAGCAAACCGAAGCCGAGCTGGGTCGTCCCGATGAAGGGCGCCACGATCACCTCCTGCTACGGCCCGCGCTGGGGCACCCTGCACGCCGGCATCGACTTCGCGCTGCCCGCCGGCACCCCGGTCCGCGCCGCCTTCGGCGGCACGGTCACCAAGGCCGGCGACGTCGGCGACGGGTACGGCATCTCCGTCGTCGTCGACCACGGCAACGGCTACCTGACCCACTACGCCCACCTCAGCACCGCCAAGGTGGGCGTGGGCGACAAGGTGGGCGCCGGCGAGACCATCGGTCTGGAGGGCTCCACCGGCGACTCCACCGGGCCGCACCTGCACTTCGAGGTCCACCAGGGCCAGATGTGGAACCAGATCGACCCGGCGCCGTTCCTGCGCGCCCGGGGCATCGACGTGGCCTGCTGACCCGTACCGACCGGGACGGCCCGGTCCGGCGCGCCGCCGGGCCGGGCCGTGGCCGTCTCAGAGCTTGTCGATCGGCGCGTGCCGCAGCACCAGCCACATCGTCTGGTCGCCGAAGTCGATCTGCGCCCGGGCGCCCGGGCCGTGCCCCTCCACCGCGAGCACCCGCCCCAGGCCGTAGCGCTGGTGGTTGACCCGGTCGCCGGCGGACACCTTTGGCCCCTGCGGCAGCTCGCTCGCCGTGGTCAGCCGGCTGGCGTCGACACCGAGCCGCTTCGCCAACTGGGCGGCCTTGGGGGTGCCGCCGTTGAAGCCGCCGCGCCCGCCGGGCACCCGGTCCGCGCGGCCCCCGACGCCGCCGCCCCCGCCGGCCCACGAGGTGTACGACCCCTCGGTGCGCTCCCAGCGGACCAGCTCCGGCGGCAACTCCTCCAGGAACCGGGACGGCGGGTTGTAGGACGGCTGCCCCCACGCCGAGCGGGTCACCGCCCGGGAGAGGTAGAGACGCTGGCGGGCCCGGGTGATGCCCACGTACGCCAGCCGGCGCTCCTCCTCCAGCTCCCGGGTGTCGCCGAGCGAGCGCAGGTGCGGGAAGACGCCGTCCTCCAGGCCGGTCAGGAAGACGACCGGGAACTCCAACCCCTTGGCGGTGTGCAGCGTCATCAGGGTGACCACGCCCTGGTGGTCCGGGTCGTCGGTCGGCACCTGGTCGGCGTCGGCGACCAGCGCGACCTGCTCCAGGAAGCCGGCCACGGTGGCCCGCTCCCCCTCCTCGCCGGTCGCCTCGATCCGCTCCGTGTACTCCCGGGCGACGCTGACCAACTCCTGGAGGTTGTCGACCCGACCGGCGTCCTGCGGGTCGAGGCTCTCCTCCAGCTCGGTGAGGTAACCCGAGCGGGTCAGCAGCGCCTCCAGCACCTCCTCCGGGGTGCCGGTCTCGGCCAGCTCGCGGGCGCCGTCGAGCAGGTCGACGAAGTCCGCGATGCCGTTGGCCGCCCGGGTGGAGATGCCCGGCGCGTCCTTCGCCCGCCGCAGCGCCGCGCCGAAGGAGATCCGGTCCCGGCTGGACAGGGCCTCCACGCACGCCTCGGCGCGGTCGCCGATGCCCCGTCGGGGGGTGTTGAGGATCCGGCGCAGGCTGACCGTGTCGTCGTCGTTGACCACCGCGCGCAGGTAGGCCAGCGCGTCGCGGACCTCCTTGCGCTCGTAGAAGCGCACCCCGCCGACCACCTTGTAGGGCAGGCCGACCCGGATGAACACCTCCTCGAAGACCCGGGACTGGGCGTTGGTGCGGTAGAAGACGGCCACGTCACCGGGGCGGGTCTCGTCGGCGTCGACCAGCCGGTCGATCTCCCGGGCCACCCAGTCGGCCTCGGCGTGCTCGGTGTCCGCCACGTAGCCGACGATCCGCTCGCCGGCGCCCGCCTCGCTCCACAGCCGCTTCGGCTTGCGGGAGGTGTTGCGGTCGATCACCGCGTTGGCGGCGTTGAGAATCGTCTGGGTCGAGCGGTAGTTCTGCTCCAGCAGGATCGTGCGGGCGTCGCTGAAGTCGCGCTCGAACTCCAGGATGTTGCGGATCGTCGCGCCGCGGAACGCGTAGATGGACTGGTCGGCGTCGCCGACCACGCACAGCTCCGCCGGCTCGACCCCCTCCGTGCCCGAGACCAGCTCCTTGATCAGCACGTACTGGGCGTGGTTGGTGTCCTGGTATTCGTCGACCAGCACGTGTCGGAACCGCCGGCGGTAGCTCTCCGCGACGTGCGGGTGGGACTGGAGCAGGTGCACCGTCGTCATGATCAGGTCGTCGAAGTCGAGCGCGTGCGCCTCGCGCAGCCGCCGCTGGTAGAGCGTGTAGGCCTCCGCCAGCGCCCGCTCGTTGGGGCCCTTGGCGCGACCCGCGAACGCCTCCGGGTCGACCAGCTCGTTCTTCAGGTTGGAGACCTGGGCGGCGAGCCCGCGCGCCGGGTAGCGCTTCGGGTCGAGGTCGAGCTCCCGGGCGACCATCTGCATCAGCCGGCGGGAGTCGTCCGCGTCGTAGATCGAGAAGGTCGACTTCAGCCCGGCGTGCTCGTGCTCGGCACGCAGGATGCGCACGCACGCGGAGTGGAACGTCGACACCCACATCAGCCGGGCACGCGGGCCGACGAGGTGCGCGACGCGCTCCTTCATCTCGCCGGCGGCCTTGTTGGTGAAGGTGATCGCGATGATCTCGCCGGGGTGCACGTCCCGGGCGGCCAGCAGGTAGGCGATCCGGTGGGTGAGCACCCGGGTCTTGCCCGAACCGGCGCCGGCCACGATCAGCAGCGGCGAGCCGGCGTGGGTGACGGCGTCGCGCTGCGGCCCGTTGAGGCCCTCGACCAGGGCCTGCGGGTCGAGGCGGGCGGCGGCGGACCCCGGCCGGTGCGGCGGGGTCGGGGCAGGCGCCGGCGCGGGCGGGGACACGGGGATGTCGAAGAGAGGATGCATCGCACGGCGAGTCTATGCCGCCGGCCGGACACTTCCCCGCCGCGTGGACCCCGGCGCGACCGAGCCGTCATCGGCGGACCGGCCGGGCCGAGGGCCCGGACCCGCCCGAGCGACCGGACGGGCGCCCGGGCGGGCCGATCCGGCGCGGCGTGCCGGGCGGGTCCGGCAGGGCGGGCCAGGGGGATCCGGCGGGGCGGGCCAGGTTGAGACGAAGATGTCACCCTGTCCCGTCTGGTGCCGCCGGCCGGAGTACAGAACGATGACGGTGAAAATCCGGCTCCTTCCCCCGTACACGACTGGGAGAACGACCATGACTCAGCCGCGTTCGCGCGGTCGGGCGGCGCTGCGTCACCTCGCCGCGCCCGCCCTCGCGTTGGCCGTCGTCGCCACGCTGCCCACCGCTTCCCGGCCCGCCCCGGCCCCCGCCGACGACCCGTGGGCCGCCCTCGCCCCCGTCTCCTACGCCACCCCGACGGGCGGGGAGGTCAAGGGCAACTTCCTCAGCTACAACGACTTCCACGGCGCCATCGACCCGCCGGGCGGCAACGGCGCGGTGGTCAACGGCACCCCGGCCGGCGGGGTGGAGTACCTCGCCACCTGGCTGAAGCGGCTGCGCGCCGAGGCCGCCGCCGAGGGGCGGGTCACCACCACCGTCGGGGCCGGCGACCTGATCGGCGCCACCCCGCTGGTCAGCGCCGCCTTCCACGACGAGCCGACCATCGAGCTGATGGACGAGATCGGGCTGGAGGTCAGCTCGGTCGGCAACCACGAGTTCGACGAGGGCGTCGACGAGCTGATCCGGATCAACAAGGGCGGCTGCCACCCGGTCGACGGCTGCCAGGACGGGGACGGCTTCGCCGGCGCGAAGTTCACGTACCTCGCCGCCAACACCGTCAGCAGGAAGACCGGGCTGCCGATCCTGCCCCCGGTCGACGTGAAGTTCGTCGGCGGCGTGCCGGTCGGCTTCGTCGGCGTGACCCTGGAGGGCACCCCGGACATCGTCAACCCGGCCGGCATCGCCTCGGTGCGGTTCACCGACGAGGTGGCGACCGCCAACAAGTGGGCCGGGCTGCTCAAGCTCTTCGGCGTCAAGGCGATGGTGCTGCTGGTGCACGAGGGCGGTGCGCAGTCCCCGCCGCCGGCCACCCCGGGCGTCTCGGACTGCGCCAACTTCTCGGGCCCGATCGTGGACATCGTCCGCGGCCTGCGGCCGGAGTTCGGGCTGGTCGTCTCCGGCCACACGCACCGCTTCTACTCCTGCTCCCTGCCGAACTCCTCCGGCGCGCAGAGCGTCGTCACCAGCGCCGGCAACAACGGCCAGCTGATCACCGACGTGGACTACTCGCTGGACCGGCGCACCGGCCGGTTCACCGGCATCTCCGCCCGCAACGTGGTCGTCGAGAACGGCGTCCGCAACCCGGACGGCACCTGGCAGCAGAGCGCGCCGGGCACGTACGTGCGCAACCCCGACCTGGTGGACCCGGCCGCCAAGGCGCTGGCCGACAAGTACCGGGCGGCCGTGGCGCCCATCGCCAACCGGGTGGTGGGCCGGGTGGCGGGCGACATCGTCCGCGACGCCCGCCCCAACGGCGAGAGCCCGCTCGGTGACGTGATCGCCGACGCGCAGCTCGCGTACACCCGGTCGACCGGGGCGCAGATCGCGCTGATGAACCCGGGCGGCATCCGGGCGTCGCTGCCGTACGCCGCCTCCGCCGGCGGCGAGGCGCCGGGTGAGATCACGTACGGCGAGGCGTTCACCGTCCAGCCGTTCAACAACCTGGTGGTCACCCAGACCCTCACCGGCGCCCAGCTACGCAACGTGCTGGAGCAGCAGTTCGTCGGCTTCAACGGGCAGACCACCCAGCGCATCCTCCAGGTCTCCGCCGGGCTGGCCTACTCCTACGACACCACCGCCCCGGCGGGCTCGCGGGTGAGCGCCCTGGCGCTCGACGGCGTGCCGGTCGACCCGGCGGCCAGCTACCGGGTCACCACGAACGACTTCCTGGCCAACGGCGGGGACGGCTTCACCGAGCTGCGCGCCGGCACCGGCCGCACCACGGCCCCCGGCTTCGATGTCGACGCGCTGATCGCGTACCTGGGCGCCGGCGAGCCGGTGGCCCCCGGGCCGGCCGACCGCATCACCCGCCTCGGCTGACCGGGCACGGTCCCGGCGTCGCCGACGGCGCCGGGACCGTGCCGCCGGCCACGTGTCCGGCCGAATCCTTGCGCGCGCCGGCCCTGGGTCGGCATACTCGACGACGTGTTCGGTCAGCGCTTCTACTTTTACTACGGCACCGGGAGTCCGGCAGCCGTGGGTCGCGCCTGATCAACAGACCTACGAGAAGCCCCGGGCTCCTGGAGCCCGGGGCTTTCTGCGTCCCAGGATCCGGGCACCGGGCACCTGACGGCGAGGGGTACCCGATGATGACAGACGTGGTGGAGTCCAACGGCAGCCTGACGCGGCCCGGGGCGGGCCGGCCCGACCCGGGGGCATCCGGCCAGGTCGACGCGCCGGGCGGCGCCGACGACGCGAAGCCGGAGGCGCGCACCGGCACCGCGGAGCCGGGCGCGGCCGCCCGGATCGTGGAGATCCGGGAACGGATCGACGAGATCGACCGGGCGCTCATCGAGCTGTGGCAGGAGCGGGCCCGCCTCTCCCAGGAGGTCGGGGCGACCCGGATGGCCTCCGGCGGCACCCGACTCGTGCTCTCCCGGGAACGGGAGATCCTGGAGCGTTTCCGGGTCGCCCTCGGCGCCGACGGCACGCAGCTCGCGCTGCTGCTGCTCCGCGCCGGCCGCGGCCCCCTGTGAGGCGTACGGGGGCGGCGCGGCGGGCGGACCGGGCGGCGTGGTGGTCGCGTCCCGGCCGCCGGCCGCCGCGCCCGCCCGGAAACGACGGAACCGCCTGCCGTCGTCGCGGTGACGTCGGCAGGCGGTCCCGTGGGTGTCACACCTCGTGCGTCTGCACGATCTCCCGCTTCTCGGCGAAGTGGCAGGCGCTCGGGTGGTCCGATCCCGGCCGGATCTCCAGCAGCGGGACCTGCTCGGCGCAGACGTCCTGCGCCTTCCAGCAGCGGGTCCGGAACCGGCAGCCCGAGGGCGGGCTGACCGGCGACGGCACGTCACCGGTGAGGCGGATGATCGCCTTGTTCTCGCGGACGGTCGGGTCCGGCACCGGCACCGCCGACAGCAGCGCCTGGGTGTACGGGTGGGTCGGCCGCTCGTAGATCTCGTCCTCGGTGCCGATCTCCGCGATCTTGCCGAGGTACATCACCGCGACCCGGTCCGACAGGTGCCGGACCACCGACAGGTCGTGCGCGATGAACACGTACGACAGGCCGAACTCGCCCTGGAGCTGCTCCAGCAGGTTCATCACCTGGGCCTGGATCGACACGTCCAGCGCCGACACCGGCTCGTCGCAGACGATGATCTCGGGCCGCAGGGCGAGCGCCCGGGCGATGCCGATGCGCTGCCGCTGACCGCCGGAGAACTGGTGCGGGTACCGGTTGATGTGCTCCGGGTTCAGACCCACCAGGTCGAGCAGTTCCTTCACCTTGCCCCGGCGGCTGCCCTTCGGCGCCACCTCCGGGTGGATCTCGAACGGCTCGCCGATGAGGTCGCCGACCGTCATCCGCGGGTTCAGCGAGGTGTACGGGTCCTGCATCACCAGCTGGATCTGCCGGCGCAGCCGCCGCAGCGCCCCGCCGGAGAGCTTGGAGATGTCCTGGCCCTTGTAGAGCACGCTGCCGGAGGTCGGCCGCTCCAGGTTCATCAGGACCCGGGCCAGGGTCGACTTGCCGCAGCCGGACTCGCCGACCACACCCAGGGTCTCGCCGGCCTTGAGGTCGAAGGAGACCCCGTCCACCGCCTTGACCTGGCCGATGGTCTTCTTGAAGACCACACCCCGGGTCACCGGGTAGTGCTTGACCAGGTCGCGGACCTCGAGGATCTTCTCAGTCACGGTTCACCAGCTCCTCGGCGAAGTGGCAGGCGCTGGCCCGGCCGGCACCCACCTGCAGCAGCGGCGGGACCTTCTCCCGGCAGACCGGCTGCGCCATGGGGCAGCGCGGGTTGAACGGGCAGCCCGGCGGGATGTTCATCAGGTTCGGCGGGAGGCCCTTGATGGTCCGGAGCTGCTGCCCCTTCTCGTCCAGCCGGGGAATCGAGTTGATCAGACCGATCGTGTACGGGTGCGCCGGCTTGGCGTACAGGTCGTACACGTTGGCTTCCTCGACGATGCGACCCGCGTACATGACCGCGATCCGGTCCGCGACGTCGGCGACCACGCCGAGGTCGTGGGTGATCAGGATCATGCCCATCTGCCGCTCCCGCTGGAGCTCGGCGAGCAGGTCCATGATCTGGGCCTGCACCGTCACGTCCAGGGCGGTGGTCGGCTCGTCCGCGATCAGCACCTCCGGGTCCAGCGCCAGCGACATCGCGATCATGGCGCGCTGCCGCATACCACCCGAGAACTGGTGCGGGTAGTTGCTGAACCGGCCCTTGGCGTTCGGGATCTTGACCTGGTCGAGCATCTCGATCGCGCGCTTCTTGGCGTCGGCACGGCTCATGCCGCGCCGCACCCGGAACTGCTCGGCGATCTGGAAGCCGACGGTGAAAACCGGGTTGAGCGCGGAGAGCGCGTCCTGGAAGATCATGGCGATCCCCTCACCGCGGATGCGGCGACGCTCCTCGAAGGACATCTTCAGCATGTCCTTGCCATGGAAGCGGACCTGGCCGCCGGTGACGAAACCGGGGGGCGTGTCCAGGATGCCCATGATGGTCTGGGCGGTGACGCTCTTGCCGGAGCCGGACTCGCCGAGCACGGCGAGGGTCTCCCCCGCGTCGACGTGGTACGTGACCCCGTTGATGACCTTCGCGACGCCGTCCCGGGTGCGGAACTCCACGCGGAGGTCTTCGACCTCGAGCAGACGGCCGGAGGGGCGACCGGAGGTACCCGCCGCGGACTGCTCGGACACGAGAATGTCGGACAACTGAATCGCCCCTAGCGGAGTTTCGGATCGAGGGCCTCGCGGACCGTCTCACCGAGCACCACGAAGCTCAGCACGGCGGTGACGAGGAAGGCGGCCGGGAAGAAGAGCAGGTACGGCGCGACCCGGATGAGGGACTGGGCCTCGTTGATCATGATGCCCCAGGAGACCACCGGGCTCTTCAGGCCGACACCCAGGAAGGAGAGCGTCGCCTCGGCGCCGATGAACGAGCCGACCAGGATCGTCCCGTAGACCAGCAGCGGCGCGAGGCTGTTCGGCAGCAGGTGCTTGAGGATGATCCGGCCGGTGCCGGCACCCAGCGCCCGGGCGGCGACGATGTAGTCGGCCTCCTTGGTGGCCAGCACCGAGGAGCGCATCAGCCGCATCACGACCGGCCAGCCCAGCACGACCAGGGACATGCTCACCAGGGCCATGATCTCGGCCTTGCTGTTGCTCGTGCCCGACCCGTTGAAGGTGGTCAGGATGACGATGGCGCCCAGCACGAAGGGCAGGCCGAAGAAGACGTCGGCGATCCGGGAGAGCAGGGCGTCCACCCAGCCGCCCCGGTAGCCGGCCATGATGCCCATCGCGCCACCGATCAGCAGCACGCCGAGCACCGAGAGCACGGAGACCACGATGGAGGCGCGAGCGCCGTAGATCACCCGGGCGTAGACGTCGCGCCCCTGGAAGTCGTAGCCGAACCAGGCTTCCGACGACGGGCCGACGAGGCTGTTCTTCAGGTCGCCGTTCGCCGGGTCGCCGGAGCTGAACAGCGACGGGAACGCGGTCATCACCAGGAAGATGACGATGAACGTCGCGGAGATCCAGAACAGCGGCTTGCGACGCAGGATGAGCCAGGCGTCGCCGAGCAGGCCGCGCGGCTTCTCCTTGCGGGCGTTCTCCGGCTGGCCCGCGTTGGTGGGCGCGCCCAGCTCGGTCGGCGCGGTGGCCGGGGGCGTACTGACGATCGACGCGGCACTGGGGTCGCTCATGCCGGCACCTCGCTCCGCTCGACCCGGGCGTGGTTGCCCGGGCACGCTGCAATGACCAGGTTTCGTTCGCTGCGCTCACTCATAGCGGATCCTCGGGTCCAGGGCGGCGTAGAGCAGGTCCACCACGAGGTTCATGACCAGGTAGACCAGCACCAGGACCACCACGATGGAGACAACCGTAGCGCTCTCCTTGGTGACGATCGCGCGGAAGACCTGGCGGCCGATTCCGTTGATCTGGAAGATTCCCTCGGTCACGATCGCGCCGCCCATCAGGGCACCGAGGTCGGTGCCGAGCAGGGTGACCACCGGGATGAGGGAGTTGCGCAGCAGGTGCACCCCGACCACCCGGCGCATCGGCAGGCCCTTGGCGATCGCGGTGCGGACGTAGTCGGCGCGCCGGTTCTCCGCGATGCTCGTCCGGGCGACCCGGGCGATGTACGCCATCGAGGCGCTACCCAGCACGAAGCCGGGCACGATCAGCTCCGAGATGCGCATCTCGCTGGAGACGGTGGGCTTGATGATCTGCCACTGCACGCCGAGCACCCACTGGAGCACGAAGCCGATGACGAAGATCGGCAGCGCGATCAGGAAGAGGCTGGAGACCAGGACCAGGTTGTCCAGGAAGCCGTTACGGCGCAGGCCGGTCAGCACACCCGCGGTGAGACCGATGACCGCCTCGATGACGAGGGCTACCAGGGCCAGCTTCAGAGTGTTCGGGTACGACGTGGCGATGATGTCGCCGATCTCCCGGCCGCCGAACGTCTGCCCGAAGTCGCCCCGGAACAGGTTCTGCATGTAGTTGCCGTACTGCACCCAGATGGACTGATCCAGCTTGAACTTCTCGGTCATCATGTTGACGTAGGCGTCCGGGCAGGCGCGTTCGCCGCACTTGCCGGCGAAGGGGTCGCCGGGCACCGACCAGACCAGCCAGTAGATCAGGAACGTCGTTCCGATGAAGACCGGGATGAGTTGGAGCAGCCGTCTCAACAGATAACGGCCCATGGGGTGGTCCTCCAGACAGGGGGCGCGTCGGACGGCCGACACGGGGATGACGGACGTGGCGAGGGACTGTTGTAACACTCCCTCACGGAACGGCCCGGGTCGGGCCCACCGGTAGGTGAGCCCGACCCGGGGTCAGACCGTTCGGATCAGAGCTCGACCGAGGTGAGGTCCAGCTCGCCGACGTTGGTCAGCTCGAGCTTCTTGATCTTCTCGGAGTGGCCGGACTGCTGGCCGCCGAAGTAGATCGGAACCGTGGGAACGTCCTGGTCGATGATGGCGACCGCCTGAGCGAACTTCTCGTGCGCGGCCTCCAGGCTCGGCGCGGAGCTGGCCTCCTTGGCCAGGGCGTCGACCTGCGGGTTGCTGTACAGACCGTCGTTCGAGGAGCCACCCTTGACGTAGAGCGGGTTGACCCAGTTCTCCACGTCCGGGTAGTCCTGCTGCCAGCCGGCGCGGTACATGCCCTTCATCTTGTGGGCGTTGATGTTCTGACGGAACACCGCGAAGGTCGGCATGCCCTCGGCGCGGGCGTTGATGCCCAGGTTGGTCTTGACCTGCTGCGCGACGGCCTCCATCCACTCCTTGTGGCTGGCGTCGGCGTTGTAGTACATGACCAGCTCGCCGGTGAAGCCGCCGGCCTCGGCCAGGAGCTTCTTGGCCTCGTCGACGTTGAACTGGCAGGCGGTGCAGTTACCCGGCTTGGCGCCCGGGGTCAGCGGGTTGGCCCAGCTGTCGGCCGGCTTCCGGTTGCCGAAGAAGATCTTGTCGCTGATCTCCTGGCGGTTGATCGACATCGAGATCGCCTTGCGCAGCTTGGCGTTCTGGAAGCGCTTGTCGTAGATCGGGAAGGCGATGATGCCGGTCGACGGGGTGGTCGAGGAGATCGCCCGGTCGGTCAGGTCCTGCTTCCACTTGTCGCCCGCGAGCGAGGAGACCGGAACCTGCTGCATGAAGTCGATGTTGCCGGCGAGCAGGTCGTTGTAGGCCGCCGTGTCATCCTGGTAGATCTTGAGGGTGACGTCCTTGATCTTCATCTTGTCGCGCAGCGTGTAGTCGTCGAAGCGCGTCAGCTTGATCTGGACGTCGTCTTCCCACGACACGAACTTGACCGGGCCGTTACCGATCGGCTTCTTGCCGAACGCCTCGGCGCCCTGGGTGAAGAACACGTCCGGCAGCGGCATGAAGGTGCTGTAGCCGAGCTTGGTCGGGAACACGGCGGTCGGCGCGGCGAGGGTGACCTCGAAGGTCCAGTCGTCGACGACCTTCAGGCCGGACATCTCCTTGGCCTTGGGCTCGGGGGCCTTCTGCGGGCCCTCGGCGCCGTCCGGGTCCTCGGTGTTGACGTCCGCGAAGCCCTGGATGTCGGCGAAGAAGCTGCCGTTCTGCGCGCCGTTCGGCGAGTAGGCGCCCCAGTTCCAGGCGTCCACGAAGTTCTTGGCCTTGACGACGGTGCCGTCGTGGAACTTCGTGTCCTTCTTGATCTTGATGGTGTAGACCTTGGAGTCGGTCGTCTCGATCGACTCGGCGAGAGCGTTGCGCGGAGCGCTGCCGTCGTTCGGGTACTCGACCAGGCCGGTCCACACCCAGTCGATGATCTTGCCGCCACCGGTCTCGGTGGTGTTCGACGGGACCAGGCCGTTCTCCGGCTGGGTGCCCTCGATGGTGATCGCGCCGTCGGCGCTGGCGCCGGCGTCGCCGCCGTCGCTGTCGCTGCTCGAGCAACCGGACGCGACGAGCGCGAACGCCGCGCCCAGCGCGACCGCGCTGCTTGCCCGCTTCGAGACTCTCATTCCGAGGGGCCTCCTCTTTCTAACCTGGTTCCGTCGTGGGTTTCACGCACGCAAGGGGGGTGACACGTCCGACGACCCGCAGCGCGGGACGCCGGTTTCACCGCAGTGAAACGGGACAAGATGTTGTACCGATCCGCCGGGCCGCCCCGCCCGCCGGGCTCGGCACCGCGCACGCGAGACCACCACGGAGCACCGTCGACAGACGGCGGCCGTGGTCGTCAGGCCGTACGGAGTGCCTCACTCGAGGGGTGAGGTGCTGCCACTGTGACACTTACCGGCCCGTTCCGTGAAGGTGCCGTTATCAAGCCGTTAGTTGCTTGCCACGTTGCCGATACTTGAAAAAAGATCATGATCGGTGCCGGTCGTACTGCTCTGAGCAGGAAAGACACGGTTCTGCGGGATCAGCACCCCGGGCGTACGCTCGACGCTTGTGAGCTTTCCCGCGTCCGCACCCGCACTTTCGGACGTCGTCCGGGCGCTGGCAGTTTTTGCCCATCCGGACGATATCGACTTCGGCTGTGCGGGCACAATGGCCAACTGGGTGGAGGAGGGCATCGACGTCGCGTACCTGATCGTCACCCGGGGCGAGGCGGGCGGCTGCGACGGCCCCCCGCGCGGGTCGGTGACCCGGCTGCGGGAGGAGGAGCAGCGGGCGGCGGCCGCCGCGGTCGGCGTACGGCAGGTGGAGTTCCTCGACGGGTACGTCGACGGCGCCCTCGCCCCGACGCTCGACCTGCGCCGGGACGTCACCGCGGCGATCCGCCGGCACCGGCCCGACCGGGTGCTGACCAGCTCGCCGCTGCGCCGATGGGAACACCTCGCCGGGCCGGGCCACCCCGACCACCTCGCCGTGGGCGAGGCCACGACCTGCGCGGTCTACCCGGACGCGCGCAACCCGTGCGCCCACCCCGAACTGCTGGCCGAGGGGCTCCAGCCGTGGGTGGTCCGGGAGATCTGGTACGCCGGCGGCCCGGCGCCGGACCACACCGTCGACGTCACCGGGCAGTACGCGCGCAAGGTCGCCGCGATGCGCACGCACCGCTCGCAGACCGCGCGGATGGACGTGGAGACCTGGGTCCGGGAGCAGCTCGCCACGGCGGCCGACGAGGCCGGGCTGCCGGCCGGCCGGCTGGCCGAGGCGTTCACCGTGCTGCGTACCGGGTGACCTGACCGCCGGACGGGTCCGGCCCCGGCACCGCATGGAGCGGGTGCCGGGGCCGGAGTGGGGAAAGAGGTGGATCACACGAGCCGACGGTCGGCCGCCCAGCGGGACAACTCGTACCTGTTGGACATCTGGAGCTTGCGCAGCACGTTCGACACGTGCGTCTCGACCGTCTTGATCGAGATGTAGAGCTCCTTGGCGATCTCCTTGTAGGCGTACCCCCGGGCGAGCAGCCGCAGCACCTCGCGCTCGCGGTTGGTGAGCTGGTCCAGCTCCGGATCGGCCACCGGCGCGTCCGGACGGGCCGCGAACGCGTCCAGCACGAACCCCGCCAGCCGGGGGCTGAACACGGCGTCGCCGTCGGCCACCCGGCGGATCGCGGCGGCCAGTTCCTCCGGGGAGATCGTCTTGGTGACGTAGCCCCGCGCGCCGGCCCGGATCAGCCCGATCACGTCCTCCGCCGCGTCCGAGACGCTCAACGCCAGGAACTTGACCTGCGGATGGGTACGCCGCATCGCCTCCAGCACCGCGCGACCGCCGCCGTCCGGCATGTGCACGTCGAGCAGCACCACGTCGGGCAGCGTGGCGGCGATCCGGGTGACCGCCTCGCCGACCGTGCTCGCCTCCCCCACCACCTCGACGTGCGCACCCAACTCGGCACGCACCCCCGCGCGGAACATGGCGTGGTCGTCGACGAGGAAGACCCGCAGCCGCTCCGTGCCGGCACCCGCTCCCTCGACCGGTTCCATCGACTGCTCGGTCATCACTTGTCCCTTTCCGCCGTGGACGAGTCCCGGGAGATCGGCAGGATCAACCGGACCTCGGTCCCCTCCCCCGGCCCGGACCGGATCTCCGCCCGGCCACCGTGCCGCTTCATCCGCCCGATGATCGAGCCCCGGACGCCGTGCCGGTGATCCTCCACCGTATCCGGGTCGAAGCCCTTCCCCCGGTCCCGGACGAAGACACTGACCTGGTCCGGCTCGACCTCGGCGTACAGCGAGACCGTCTGCACCCCGGCGTGCCGGGCGGCGTTCACCAGCGCCTCACGCCCGGCCGCGACCAGCGCGCCGACCCGCTCGTCGGTCTCCCGGTCGCCGACCACCACCGCCTCGACGGTGATCGCGAAGGTGTCCTCGACCTCGGCGGCGGCCTGCTCCAGCGCGGCGGCGAAGCGCTCGGTCGGCGATCCGGTGGGCTTGTAGAGCCAGTTGCGCAGCGAGCGTTCCTGCCCCCGGGCGAGCCGCTGGACCGTCTTCACGTCGGCCGCGTTGCGCTGGATCAGGGCCAGGGTGTGCAGCACCTGGTCGTGCACCATCGCGGCCAGCTCGGCCCGCTCCTGCTCACGGATGCGCCCCTCGCGCTCCAAGCGGAGCTGGTTGAACGTCCGCCACAGCACCGGCGCGGCCACCACCCCGACCCCGGCGAGCCCGACCAGGGCGAAGATCACGCCGTTGAGCACCGCGTCGAAGTTCTGCGCCGGGGAGTAGACCGCGGCGACGCCGATGATGCCGACCGCGACCAGCACCCCACCGCCGATGAACCGCAGCACGAAGGCCCGCCGGTCGCTCTCCTCCACCACCGCGCCGAGCCACGGCACCGGCATGGAGTCGCCCCACTGCCGCCGCCGCTCCGGCGCCGACTGGTGCCAGATCACCCCGGCGCCGACCGCGATGATCGCGACGAGCCAGCCGGCGGTGCCGGCCGCGCCGACCGAGTCGAAGACGATCATCTGCACCAGCAGCACGCCGAGGCCGATCGCCACGAACGGCAGCAGCTGGGCGACGTCCCGACGGGGCGGTACGGCGGTGTCGCCGGGCCGCAGCGGCACGACCGCCCAGAAGGCCGCGTAGAGCAGCAGGCCGAGACCGCTCAGCCCGAGCAGCACCATGAAGGCGACCCGCACCCGGCGCACCGAGATACCGAGGTGGTCGGCGATGCCGGCGGCCACCCCGGCGGCCATCCGGTGCTCGGGGGCGCGGTAGAGGCGAGGTGGCTGGGTCACGGCGTCGATCGGAGGCTCCCTGGTCACGACGGGCACGGGGCGGGGCGACCGTCCGCTGCCGGCGCCGGTTCGATCGTCACACGCTGCGCCGCCACCCGACCACGGGGACGCCCCCGACATTCCGGCCGCCGGGATCTCAGGGTGGGGTCAGGGTCGGGTCCTGAGGTCGTCGGGGCGGTCGGGGCAGCAGGATCGAGGGCATGACCGAGGAAGCTGCCCAGTCCCCCCGTCCCGGGGCGGCACAGCCCGGTGGACCGCCGCCCGCCGCGACGCCCGCCGACGGGACCGCGTCCACCGCCTCCGGTGCGCCGCCGCCGGTGGCCGCGCCTGGCGCGGCCGGGTGGACGCCGCCGCCCGGCGCCGGGCCGGGCGTGGACCCGGGCGCCGGGCCGCAGCCGCCGTCCGGCGGCGCCGGCTTCACCTCCCGGTACGGGCTGGTCCGCCCCCGCGACGGCCGCTACCTGGCCGGCGTCTGCGCGGCGATCGGCCGGGCCACCAACACCGACCCGGTGCTCTGGCGGGTGCTCCTCGCCGTGCTCGGCTTCTTCGGCGGCATCGGCATCCTGGTCTACGTCACCGCCTGGCTGATCATCCCCGGCGAGGGGGACAGCGCCTCCCCCGTCGAGTCGATGCTCGGTCGGGGCCGGTCCAGCATGTCCCCGATCACCGTGATCGTGCTCAGCATCCTGGTCGCGATCAGCTTCGGCTACATCGTCACCGACGCGTTCCGGGCGGTGCTGCTCGGCGCCACGATCCTGATCGGCGGGGCGCTGATGCTCAACCGGGACAACCGGGGTACCGGGGCCACGCCGGCCGGCACGGTCCCGCCCGCACCGGCCGCCCCGCCCGGCCCGGTGCCGCCGGTCAGCTATCCCGCGCCGGCCGCGTACCAGGCCCCGTCGAGCGTCGCCGTGGCCCCCGGCGGGACCCCGGCCCCGGCCGCGCACGCGGGTGGCGTCCCGGTCACCGGCCAGCCGGCCGAGCCGACCGCCGAGCTGCCCGCCTGGCCACCGGCCGCCCCGCCCGCGCCGGCCCCCTTTCCCGGGGGTACGCCGACCGCCGGCTGGCCGCCGGCCGCGCCCACGTCCGGCTGGCCCGCCGCGACCTCGGGGGGCGCACCGGCCCGCCCCGCGCCCCTGCCGCCGGGCTACCGGCCCCCGTTCGCCCCGCACGGCCCGTACGCCGGCCAGGCGGGCGTCCCGCCACTGCCGCCACCGCCGCCGCGACCGGCGAAGCCCCCGAAGCGCCCGCGTGAGCGGTCCCCGCTCGGCGCGGTGACCTTCTCGCTGATCTTCCTCGCCCTCGGCGTGGTCGCCGTCGTCGACCTGCTGGACGTCTTCGACGTCGGGGCGTCGGCGTACTTCGCCGCCACCCTGGCCACCATCGGGCTCGGCCTGCTGGTCGGCACCTGGTTCGGACGGGCCCGGTGGCTGATCGCGCTCGGCGTGGTGGCCGCCGCCGCCCTCGGGGTGGCCACCGTGGCCGAGTCCTACGACCGGGTCCGGGGCGTCGACGGCAACGTGACCTGGGCCCCCACCGACCACCGCGACCTCGCCGTCCGCTACGAGAACAGCTTCGGCGACGCCACCCTCGACCTGCGGGCGGTCGACTTCGACAAGAAGAACACCGAGATCACGGTCTCCGTCAACTTCGGCGAGTGCACCGTGGTGGTGCCGCCCAACGTCGACGTCACCACGGTGACCGACGTCAACGCCGGTGACGCGGTCGTCTTCGGCAAGCGCTCCGGCGGGCTGGACGGCCCGCTACGGGAGTCGACCGACCTGGGCGCCGACGGCGCCGGCGGCGGCACGCTGCGCCTCTACGTCCACGTGAACGCCGGCAACCTGGAGGTGACCCGGTGAAGGCCCACCGCACCGACATCGTGTCGTTCGCCTTCGGGCTGATCTTCGTCGGGCTCGCCGCGTGGTGGCTGCTCGCCAAGTTGCTCGGGCTCGCCCTGCCACCGGTCGGCTGGTTCCTGGCCGGCGCGCTGATCGTGATCGGTCTGCTGGGCCTGGTGGGCGCGCTGCGCTCCGGGCGCTCCGCCGCGACCGGCACGGACGCGGCCTCCACCCCGGACGGCGTCGAGCCCACCACCGCCCAGCCGGCCGCCGGACCCGCCGGTGACGAGCCGGACCGGCACACCGCCGACGTCGACCCGACCCGGTGGGACCTCGACCGGCCGGCCCCGGCCGACGAGCCGGCGGCATGGGGCACCGGGCGGTCCGACTGGGGCCAACGGTCCGAATGGGGCGGGCCGTCCGAGTGGGAGGTGTCCGCGCCGATGTCGGGCGCGCCGACGGCCGTCCCACGGACCGGGGACGACGCCGAGGAGTCGCCCACCGAGGCGGTCACCGACGTCCGCGCCGACGCGGTCGAGGACCGGCCCGCCAACGAGGACGACCGGCCGGGCCCGATCGGCGGCGTGCCGTCCGGCGAGGAGCGCCCGCGCGGCTGACCACAGCGGTGCGGCCCGCCTCCGCAGCCGCCTATGCTGGCCGGTGGAGATCTCGCCTCCGCCGGCCGGCCCGCGCCGACCTGGCCGCCGAGCCGGCCGGACCGCGCCGCCGTGGCGGTCCCGCCGCGATTCCCGTCTCTACCCCGTCAGGAGCCCGTCCGACATGACGCAGTCCCCCGCCGTGCGCCCCGCCGGCCGCTCCGGTCCGGTCCGCATCGGCGAGCGAGCCGCCCGTACCCTCGTCGCCGAGCTGGCCCGGATGAACGACCCGAAGGCCGCCCTGCTGGTCGGCGCGACGCCGGAGTCCGCGGTGCTGGCCGCGGCGATCGACGCGCTGCTGCCCGGCGACACCCTCACGCTGGTGCCCGCCGGGTCGACCAGCCCCGGGTCGCTGCGGGAGCACGTCACCGCCCAGGGTCGCTGGGTCGCCGACCGGGTCCGCGTGGTCGACACGCTCACCGAGGCCGAGCCCGCCGCGGTGGTCATCGCCGGGGAGGCGTTCACCGGCACGGCCGACGAGACCCGCGGCGCCGTCGAGGGCCTGACGAAGTACCTCACCGACGGCGCGGTGCTGAGCGTGGCGACGACCGCCACGCCGGGGCGCACGGCGGGCGCGGCGGCGGAGCTGGACCGGCAGGGTGCGCTGTACGGCGTCGGCGCCGACCTGTTGCTGCGCAACAACCCGCCGCTGCGGGTTCACCGGCTCCGCTTCACCCCGGCCGACGCCGCCTCGGCGGCGTCGCTCGCCCCGGCGCACCGCCCGTCGAGCGTGCCGCTGACCCGCGGCATGCACATCGACAGCAACGGGGTGGCCGCCGCCGGCATCACGCTCGGCCTGGCCGCGCTAACCCGGCTCGCCCGGCCGAAGTCGAAGCTCTGGCTGCTCCCCGCCCTGGCCGCCGCGCCGGTGGCCGCCTTCTTCCGGGACCCGGAGCGCGACGTGCCGGAGGACCCGTCGGCGGTGGTCGCCGCGGCCGACGGCCAGGTGCTGTCGGTCCAGCGGCTGCACGACGAGCGCTTCGGCGAGGGCGAGTGGCTGCGGGTCGCGGTCTTCCTCTCGGTGCTGGACGTGCACGTCAACCGCGCCCCGGTCGCCGGGAAGGTGGTCGACTACTTCGTCGCCGACGGCGGCTTCGCCAACGCGATGAAGCCGGCGGCGGAGCACAACGTCGCCGCGTACACGGTGCTGGACACCGCGCACGGCACGGTGGTCGTGGCGCAGCGCACCGGCCTGATCGCCCGGCGGATCGTGCAGCGGGCGCCGATCGGCGCGCTGCTGGCCAGGGGCGAGCGGTTCGGGCTGATCCGGTTCGGCTCGCGCACCGACGTCTACCTGCCGGCCGACGCCGCCGAGCCGCTGGTCGGGCCCGGCGACAAGGTGGTCGGCGGCTCCACCGTCATCGCCCGCTGGCGCTGACCCCGGCGGGCACGGGCAGACACGAAAGGGGCGCCGCGGGATCGCGGCGCCCCTTTCGGCGTACGTGGGGGGTCAGGCGGTGCGACGCTGGCGGAGCCAGAGCACCGGGCCGCTGACCAGGTAACCGACCACGATCAGGGCGAAGGTGAGCCGGATGTCGACCAGCGCGCCGATCACCGGGGCCAGCCACAGCCACGGCGGCAGCTTGACCAGGCGGGCCAGCTTCGCGTACGGGAAGCTGGAGACCATGGCGAAGGCGAGCAGCGCCACGCCGGCGACCTGGACCGTGCCCGGCACCGGCAGCCCGATGGCGACGGTGAGGGCGAGGACGGCGGCCGCCATCGTGGTGGGCACGCCGCAGAAGAACCGGCCGTCCTTCGGCGAGACGTTGAACCGGGCGAGCCGGATGGCCGCGCACGCCGCGACGAGGGCGCACGCCACCGCCGCCGCCGCGGTGGACACCGACCCGGCCAGCGAGGCGTAGACCACCACGGGGGCGGCCAGGCCGAACGAGCACATGTCGGCCAGCGAGTCCATCTGCGCGCCGAACGGACTGGCCACGCCGAACCTGCGGGCAAGCGCGCCGTCGAGGCCGTCGAACACCACGCAGGCGATCAGGCACAGCGCGGCGACCCGCACCTCGCCCTGCATGGCGAGGAAGATCGCCAGCATGCCGAGCATCAGGCTGCTGAGCGTGCAGGCGTTGACCACCGCGAACTTCATCCGGCGGGCGACCGTCCGCTCGCCGGGGAGCAGCGGGATCGCCATCGCCGGCTCGTCGACCGGGGTCGCCGGCGGGAGCGCGGGGCTGACCGGGGCGATCGACGCGACGTCGCCGCGCTCGAACCGGTTCAGACCGTAGCGGCGGCGCGGCCGGTCGACGTACCGGTGCTCGGGCAGCGACAGGTCGGTGGCGCCGCGCAGGTCGCCGTCGCGGCGGCCCACCCGAACCAGCAGCACCTGCCGGGCGAACGTGCTGCTGCGGCGCAGGGAGCCCGCCCAGCGACGCCCTGCGGGGCGCGGACTGTCAGTGGTACGACGCCGGCGCCATGGGGCTCTCGGCACGTTTCCTCCATCACCGGATCGGCTGACCGCCACGGGGGCGGGTGTCCGGCTGTCTCATGCCGGACCTTTCTGGCCCGGCAGCCATTTTGCGGAGTACACCATCGCATAGGGGAACGGGGGTTGGCGATAGCTGCCGGCGGTACTTATATCTCCCTTAAACCGCGCGAACCGCCTCTTATTCCCAACCCGGGCGCCATCGCCCGTTTCCTCCACCAACCCCACATCGAATGTACCGGACGCCCTCGCCACCGGCTCGGGGAGCGACCGCCGCCTGCCCCGATGTCCGATTACGGACCGTCATCGATGTCACAGCCGGCCGGGCGCACCGGGCGCGGGTCGGCGACCGTCGTCAGCGGGACCGGTGGCCCAGCGCCAGGGCGGCGATCTCGGTGAGCCGCAGCCCGGCGAGCTGCTCCGGGGTGAACCAGGCGGCCCGGGCGGTCGAGCCCCCGGCCAGCTCCGTCACCCGCGGCTCGGTCGGCGCGTCGACCGCCACCCGGTAGACCACCCGGATGCCGTGCCAGTCCAGCGGTCGGCCCTCCGGGCCCAGCGCGGCCGGGTTGTGCAGGTTGTCGACGCCGACCAGCTCGACCACCCGGCCGAGCTGACCGGACTCCTCGACCAGCTCGCGCAGCAGGGCGGCGACCGGCTGCTCCCCGTGGTCGGTGCCGCCGCCGGGCAGGTGCCACCGGCCGGCCCCCGGGTAGCCGTCGGCGATCATGGCGAGCAGCACCCGCCCGGCCGGGTCCGTCACCAGCCCGTACGCCCCGAAGCGCTGCCGCCGGTCGGCCGACGGCGCGCCCTCGCGGGGCAGCGCCCGGGGCAGGCCCGCCGGCAAGGGCGCGACGGGAAGGCCGAGCACCTCGGCGGTGAACGGCATCAGCGGCACCGCCGCCGCCTCGTCGGGGGCGAACCAGGCCAGCTCGTCGCTGCCGCCGGCCGGCTCCGGCCGCGGTTCGCCGTCACGCACCGTGACGTCGAAGACGAGGCGGTCGGTGTGCACCGCGACGCCGGAGTCACGGAACCTGGCCACGTCGGCGAGCACGGCCCGCAGCCCGGTCACCTCCACGGTGAGGCCGGTCTCCTCGGCGAACTCACGGACCACGGCGTGCGCGGGATCCTCCGCGTGCTCAAGCCCGCCGCCCGGCAGCTGCCAGACGCCGGGGAACGGGCACGAGGCCGAGCCCCGGGCCAGCAGCACCCGACCGCCGGCGCCCCGACACACCCCGTACGCCCCGACCCGCCGCCGTTCCTCCACCCGCCCGCACTCCCCGCCCGCGCCGACCCGCTCCGTCGATCATGAGGTTAGCGGCAGCGGAGCCGACGTGCCGTCCGGTCAACCTCGTGATCGGCGGACGGGTGGGAGAAGGGGGCGTGGGAGGCGGATCAGGCCAGGCGGGCGGCCTGGACGGCCTCGGCGGTGACCTCGGTCAGGCGGTCGGTGGGGAGGGCGCCCAGCTCCTCGCGGGCGAACCAGCGGGCCTCGCAGGTGGAGCCGCCCACGTCGGCGACGGTGGGCGGGGCCGGCTTGTCGACCACGACCCGGTAGAACGCGCGGACGCCGTGCCAGTCGATCGGGTAACCCTCCGGGCCCAGGGACGCGGCGTCCCGGTGGCTGGCCACGCCGAGCAGCTCGACGAGACGGCCGGTCTGCCCGGTCTCCTCGACCAGTTCCCGGATCAGGGCCGCGCCGGGCTGCTCGCCGTAGTCCGTGCCGCCGCCGGGCAGGTGCCAGCAGCCCGCGCCCGGGTAGCCGTCGGAGACCCGGGTGAGCAGCACCCGCCCGTCCGGGTCGGTCACCACGGCGTACGCGGCGAAGCGCTGGGCCCGGTGCAGCCCGTCCGGACCGGGCACGGCGTAGAACGAGGGGAACTCCGGCGGCTCGTCCGGGACGATGTCGGCGGACGAGGCGGGCACCCCGAGGGCGCGTGCCGTGAAGGACCGCAGCGGCAGCTCGCGGGCCTCCTCCGGGGTGAACCAGCGGGCCAGGTCGGTCGGCCGGTCGACCCGGTCGGTGAGGGTCCCGCCCCGGACGGAGACGTGGTAGATCAGGCGGTCGGTGTGGATGGTGATGCCCCGGTCCGGCAGCGCCCGCATGTCGGCCAGCACGTCGTGCAGGCCGTCGACGGTGACGGAGAGGCCGGTCTCGGCGGCGGTCTCGCGGACGACGGTGTGGTTCGGGTCCTCACCGTGATCGACCGCCCCGCCGGGCAGCGACCACGTGCCGGGAGTGCCGGAGCGCTCCGATGCGCGGACCAGCAACACTCGGCCGACTGAATCAGCACAAACTGCGTATGCCGCGATCCTGCGGAGCGGCTCCAGCATGGTGGTCACGGGGCCAAATTCTCCCCGGCCCGGGTTGCCTGCATCGAAAAGAGTCAGATTCCTGACTCAAGGCTCGCGCCTCAGGGGCAGGTCAGGGTAAGGCTCCGGGCGGTCACCGAGGTCGGCCGGGTCGGCGGCGCGGATGGTGGAGGCATGACTTCCACCGCCTCTTCCCAGCCCCCGTACAAGCAGCTCCGCCGCCCCGTCACGGACCGGATGGTCGCCGGGGTGGCCAGCGGCCTCGGCCGCTACTTCGCCGTCGACCCCACGCTCGTCCGGGTGGTCTTCGCGGTCACCGGCCTGCTCACCGGCGGGCTCGCGCTGCTCGCGTACCCGATCATGTGGTTCCTGATGCCCGAGGAGCCGGCCGACGCCCCCGCCTGGCCGCACCCGGCGCAGGCCGCGCCGCCCACGGTGGCGCAGCCGACCGTGGCGCAGCCCACGCCGCCGACCTACCCGCCGGCGGCGTGAAGCCGGGTCACTCCCACTCGATGGTGCCCGGCGGCTTGCTGGTGACGTCGAGCACCACCCGGTTGACCTCGGCGACCTCGTTGGTGATCCGGGTGGAGATCCGGGCGACCACCTCGTACGGCAGCCGGGACCAGTCGGCGGTCATCGCGTCCTCGCTGGAGACCGGCCGCAGCACCACGGGATGCCCGTAGCTGCGGCCGTCGCCCTGCACCCCGACGCTGCGCACGTCGGCCAGGAGCACCACCGGGAACTGCCAGACGCCCCGGTCCAGCCCGGCGGCGGTCAGCTCCTCGCGGGCGATCAGGTCGGCCTGGCGGAGCAGGTCGAGACGCTCCCGGTCGACCGCGCCGATGATCCGGATCGCCAGGCCGGGCCCCGGGAACGGGTGCCGCCAGACCATCGCCTCCGGCAGGCCGAGCTGGAGGCCGAGCGCCCGGACCTCGTCCTTGAACAGCGTGCGCAGCGGCTCGACCAGGCTGAACTTCAGGTCCTCCGGCAGGCCGCCGACGTTGTGGTGGCTCTTGATGTTGGCGGTGCCGGTGCCACCGCCGGACTCGACCACGTCCGGGTAGAGGGTGCCCTGGACGAGGAACTCGACGTCGCCGTGGGCGGCGATCTCCCGCGCGGCGGCCTCGAAGACCCGGATGAACTCCCGGCCGATGATCTTGCGCTTCTGCTCCGGGTCGGTCACCCCGGCCAGCGCGCCCAGGAACCGGTCGGCGGCGTCGACCACCTTCAGCTTGATGCCGGTGGCGGCGACGTAGTCCTTCTCGACCTGCTCGGCCTCGCCGGCGCGCAGCAGGCCGTGGTCGACGAAGACGCAGGTGAGCTGGTCGCCGACGGCCCGGTGCACCAGCGCGGCGGCCACGGCCGAGTCGACCCCGCCGCTCAGGCCGCAGATGACCTCCTTGTCGCCGACCTGCTCGCGGATCCGGGCGACCTGCTCGTCGATAATGTTCTCGGGCGTCCAGGTCGGCGCGATGCCGGCGATGTCGTAGAGGAAGCGGCGCAGCATCTCCTGGCCGTGCGCGGTGTGCCCGACCTCGGGGTGGAACTGCACGCCGGCCCGGCGGCCGGCCACGTCCTCGAACGCGGCGACCGGCGCGCCCGCCGACTCGGCGGTCACCGCGAAGCCCGCCGGGGCCTCGGTGACGCAGTCGCCGTGGCTCATCCACACCGGCAGGTCGTCCGGCAGTTCGCGGAGCAGCACGCCGGCCTCCGGGCGGGCACGCAGCGGGGTGCCGCCGTACTCGCGGTTGCCGGTGCGGGCCACCGTGCCGCCGAGGGCCTGGGCCATCGCCTGGAAGCCGTAGCAGATGCCGAAGACCGGCACCCCGGAGTCGAACATGCCGGCGTCGATCTGCGGGGCGTCCGGCGCGTAGACGCTGGACGGACCGCCGGAGAGGATGATCGCGGACGGGTCCTTCGCCAGCATCTCGGCGACGGGCATCGAGTGGGGCACGATCTCGGAGTAGACGTTGGCCTCGCGCACCCGGCGCGCGATGAGCTGGGCGTACTGGGCTCCGAAGTCCACCACGAGGACGGGGCGAGGCGTGCTCATGTGCAGAAAGCCTACCCACCGTCACGCCCGCGCCCACGACGGCCCGCCACACGTCACCCCCGCCGCGCGTGATCTTGCACTTTCCGCCCGGACGTGCGGCCCGAAAGCCGCACAACGGGGGCCGAAAGTGCAAAATCGCGGGAGATCAGGGGCGGAGGGCGCCGGGGGCGTGCGGAGGCACCGCCGGGTGGCGCGGGGGCACCGGGTCCATCCGGGCGTACGGGGAGCCCAGGGGCGGGCGGGGGTCCTCCTCGCCCTTGTTGGGCCAGAAGGACATGGCGCGTTCCGCCTGGGCGGTGATGGTCAGCGACGGGTTCACCCCGAGGTTCGCCGACACCGCCGCGCCGTCGACCACGTGCAGCCCCGGGTGGCCGAAGACCCGGTGCCACGGATCGACCACGCCGTCGGCCGGGGTGGCGCCGATCACCGCCCCGCCGAGGATGTGCGCGGTCATCGGGATGTCGAACGGCTCGGTCAGCGTCCCGCCGGGCGTACCGCCGATCTCCTCGGCGAGCAGCCGGGCCGCCCGGTTGCCCGCGGGGATCCACGTCGGGTTGGGCACGCCGTGCCCCGGCTCGGAGACCAGGCGCCGCCCCAGCGGGCCGCGCCGCAACCGGGTGGTCAGCGAGTTGTCCGCCGACTGCATGACCAGGGCGATCACCGTCCGCTCCGACCAGTCGCG
The DNA here is from genome assembly GCF_040639595.1 of Micromonospora sp. NPDC023814. Lineage (NCBI taxonomy): Bacteria > Bacillati > Actinomycetota > Actinomycetes > Micromonosporales > Micromonosporaceae > Micromonospora > Micromonospora sp. NPDC023814. The sequence continues at coordinate 10,564 of NZ_JBFAAF010000008.1, read as the reverse complement.
CACCGACAGCAGCCGGGCCGCCGGGCCGGGCTGGCGCAGCAGCGTGCCCAGCCAGCGGCGCACCCGGTGCGGGCCGCCGTCGACCAGCAGCGACTGGAGCAGCCCCATCGCGTTGGAGCCCCGCCCGTAGCGGACCGGCTCGACGTGGGTCTGCGGGTCGGGATGGAACGAGCTGGTGATCGCCACCCCCTCGGTGAAGTCGAGCCCGTCGGCGCGGGCCCGCCGGCGGGGCACCGAGGCGCCGAGGATCGCCTCCGAGTTGGTCCGGGTCAGCTCGCCGAGGCGGGGCGAGAGCGCGGGCAGCGCCCCCTCGGCCCGCATCGCGTGCAGCAGCCGCTGCGTGCCGAGGGCGCCGGCCGCGAAGACGACCTGGTCGGCGTGGACCACCTGCCGCCCTGCGCGCGGCCAGGCCCCGGTGCGCACGGTGTGCACCGCGTACCCGCCACCCTCGACCGGGCGCACGGCGGTCACCGTGGTCAGCGGGTGCACCCGGGCACCGAGCCGCTCGGCCAGCCACAGGTAGTTCTTGACCAGGGTGTTCTTCGCGCCGTACCGGCAGCCCGTCATGCACGCGCCGCAGTGCGTGCAGCCGGTGCGCTCCGGGCCGGCGCCGCCGAAGTAGGGGTCGGCGACCCGCTGCCCGGGCCGACCGATGTGCACGCCGACCGGGGTGGCGTGGAAGGTGTGGCCGACCCCCATCCGCTCGGCCACCGCCCGCATCGCCCGGTCCGCAGGAGTGACGACGGGGTACGCGGTGACGCCGAGCATCCGCTTCGCCTGGTCGTAGTGGCGGGCCAACTCGTCGCGCCAGTCGGTGATGCCCCGCCACTGCGGGTCGGCGTAGAAGGCGTCCAGCGGCTCGTAGAGGGTGTTCGCGTAGACCAGCGAGCCGCCGCCCACCCCGGCCCCGGAGAGCACCAGCACCCCGCCGCCGGCCTTCCGGTCGGCCGCCCGCAGCAGGGTGATCCGCTGGAGGCCGTAGCAGCCGAGGCGGGGCGCCCAGAGGAAGCGGCGCAGCCGCCAGGAGGTCTGCGGGAACTCGTCGTCGGCGAAGCGACGCCCGGCCTCCAGCACACCGACCGCATAGCCCTTCTCGGCCAGCCGGAGCGCGGTGACGCTGCCGCCGAAGCCGGACCCGATGACGACCACGTCGTACCGCATGCACGCATCATTACCGCTGAGTAGCCATCGCGCCAGCAAGGGTTTCCGCGCGATCATGCTCCGGTCCGTCGATCCGGGGACGCCCACCCGAACCCGGGCCCGGAGTCCGAACGTTGTCTCACACGGGGGTGTTGCATGGCTCAGGGGACAGGGGCACAGCGCCCGAGGTGGGTGCTGGGGCTCGCCGCCCTCGCGGCGGCGGTGCTGGTGGCCGCCGGCGTGCTGGTGGTCACCCGCCTCGTCGGCGACGACGGGTCACGGCGGACCGGCCCGACCGCCGCCACCGCCACGCCGGCCGCGAGCGCCACGCCGCGCGCGGATCCCACCCCGAGCCCCACGGCGCCGCCGGGCGCCGGCATCACCGGCCCGCTCAACCTCCTGCTGGTCGGGGTGGACACCCGGGTCAGCGTGCCCGGCTGGGAGCCGCACGGCGACGCCGTGCTGGTGGTCCACGTGCCGAAGGGGCTCGACCGGGCGTACCTCTTCTCCCTCCCCCGCGACCTGCTGGTCGACATCCCGGCCTTCCCGAAGGCCGACTACGGCGGCGGGAAGACCAAGCTCACCCACGCGATGAGCTACGGCAGCCGGGTGCCGGGCAAGCCCAAGGAGCCGAGCACCGCCCAGGGGTTCGAGCTGCTGCGCAGCACGGTCAGCGGCTACACCGGGCTGCGCTTCGACGCCGGCGCGGTGCTCACCTTCAACGGCTTCGACAATCTGGTGGACGCCCTCGGCGGGGTGGACCTCTACGTCGACCAGCGGGTGGTCTCGCTGCACCGCCGCCCGGACGGCCGGCACCGGGAGCCCGCCCCGGGCGGCGGCGGCTACGTCGGGCCGCAGATGGTCTACGAGAAGGGCGAGCGGCACCTCACCGGCTGGCAGGCGCTGGACTACGCCCGGCAGCGCTACATCACCGGCGGCGACTACGCCCGGCAGCGCCACCAGCAGCAGCTGGTCAAGGCGCTGGTGACCAAGATCCTCGACGAGGACCTGGCCCGGCAGCCGGAACGCGTCCAGCAGGTGGTGGACGCGCTCGGCGACACGCTGGTCTACGCGGGCGGGCCGCGGATCGTGGACGTCGCGTACGCCCTCGGCGGGCTGTCGCCGGACCGGTTCGTGCTGGTCGGCCTGCCCGGCGAGGGGGTGGGCCAGGGCAGCGCCTACCGGGGCGAGCAGCTCGAGCCGACCGGCCGGAAGTTCCTCACCGAGCTGCGCGCCGGCCGGGCGGACGCGTACCTCGCCGCCCACCCGGAGCTGCGCGTCAAGGGCTGACCGTCGTCACAGCGGCTCGGGCCGGGCGGGGCGCTCGGTGCCGCGCAACCAGTCGTCGAAGAGGTCGTCGAGCTTCTTGCCCGAGACCCGCTCGGCCAGCGCGACGAACTCGGCCGTGGTGGCGTTGGCGTCCCGCTTCTGCGCCGCCCACGTCCTCAGGATCTCGAAGAACGCCTTGTCGCCGACGGCCACCCGCAGCGCGTGCACGGTCATCCCGCCGCGCTGGTAGACCGACTCGCTGAACAGGTTCGCCACCCCCGGCTCGCCGGGCGGCGTCCGCCAGACCTGGCCGGACGAGCCGGCGTACCGGTCGTCGAACGCCTGCTGGGCGGTGCGCCCGCCGTCGTGCTCGGCCCAGAGCCACTCGGCGTACGTGGCGAGCCCCTCGTTGAGCCAGATGTCCTGCCACCTCGCCAGCGACACGCTGTTGCCGAACCACTGGTGGGCCAGCTCGTGCGCGACCACCCCGGTGTTCTCGCCGCTGCGGAAGAAGCCCGCCGAGTAGACCGGGCGGCTCTGCGTCTCCAGGGCGTACCGGATCCGGGCGTCGGAGATCACCACGCCGCCGTACGCCCCGAACGGGTACGGCCCGAACACGCTCTCCAGATAGTCGGCCACCTCGACCGTGTCGGCGATCGACCGGTCCGCCGCACCCTCCGGCAGGGCGGTGGTGACCGCGTGGAACACCGGCCGCCCCTTGTGCTCACCCTCCGTGATCCGGAACTTTCCGATCACGACGGTGCTGAGGTAGCTCGCCATCGGGCTGCGCTCCGCCCACTTCCAGGTGGTCCAGTCGCCGGCCGTGCTCGTCCCCGCCGGCACGCCGTTGCTGACCGCCGTCAGTCCCTTCGGGACGGTGATCTCGAAGTCGTAGGTGGCCTTGTCCGAGGGGTGGTCGTTGACCGGGAACCAGGTGCTCGCCGACTCGGGCTGGCCGAGCGCGATGGCGCCGTCGGCGGTGTGCAGGAAGCCTCCGACACCGAGGGTCTCGTTGCGCAGCGGCTCCGGCTCGCCCTCGTACGCGATCTCGGCGACGAAGCCGTTGCCCGCGATCAGGCCGCTGGCCGGCGTGACCACCAGCTCGTCGTCCTTGCGGCTGTGCTTCGCCGGGGCGCCGTCCACCGTCACCGACCGCACGGTCAGCCCGGCCAGGTCCAGGTTGAACGCCGACAGGTCCTTCGTCGCCGCCGCCTGGAGCGTGGTGGTGCCGGTGAGCCGGTCCTGCTCCGGGTGGTAGCGGACCCTGACCGTGTAGCGGCTGACGTCGTACCCGCCGTTGCCGTAGGTCGGGAAGTACTCGTCGCCGACGCCGGCCGCCCCGGGCTTGAACTGGCGGGCCGCGCTCGGCGACGCGGCGGTCGTGGTCGGGGCCGGTTCGTCGGCCGACCCGCACCCGGTCAACCCGAGCGCCCCGATCAGCAGCAGGCCGGTGCCCGCGCGCAGAAGCCGCCGCGACAGCGTCATCGCCTCGTCCCTTCCCCTGTGCCGCCGGCTGCCCCACCGGCGACCCCGTGCCGGACCCGCGCCCGGCCCGTCCGGCGGCAGCCTACCGAGCGGCCCTGGGAGCCGCGTCAGGGCACGGCGGGGGCGGACCGGCCGACGAGCCAGGCGTCGAAGAGCTGGCGCAGGGACCTCCCGGAGACCCGTTCGGCCAGGGCGACCAGGTCGTCGGTGGTGGCGTTGCCGCCCCGCCGCTCGGCCGTCCAGGTGCGCAGGATGCGGAAGAACGCGTCGTCGCCGACCGTGCGGCGCAGCGCGTGCACGGTGAGCGCCCCGCGCTTGTAGACGGTCGTGCCGAACAGCCCCGACCGTCCGGGGTCGACGACCGGGCGGGACCAGTCGGTGGCGGCGTACTCCAGTTCGAAGGTGCGCTGCGCGGTGCGACCGCCGTCGTGCTCCTCCCACAGCCACTCCGCGTAGCTGGCGAAGCCCTCGTTGAGCCAGATGTCGCCCCAGCGGGTCAGCGTCACGCTGTTGCCGAACCACTGGTGGGCCAGCTCGTGCGCGACCACTCCGAGGTTGGGGCGACCGCTGCGGAAGAAGCCGGGCCCGTAGACCGGTCGGGACTGGGTCTCGAGCGCGTAGCCGACCCGGTCGTCGGTGACCACGACCCCACCGTAGGCGTCGAACGGGTACGGCCCGAACCGGCTGGCCAGGAAGTCGGCGATCTCGCCGGTACGGGCGAGCGAGGCGGCCTCGGGGCCGGTGGCCGGCAGGTGCGCCGGCACGGCGGTGACCATCGGCTTGCCGGCGTGCGTGCCGGTCTGCACCCGGTAGTCGCCGATCACCAGCGTGGTGAGGTAGCTGGCCATCGGCGCCGGCTCGGCCCACCGCCAGGTGGTCCAGCCGTCGGCGCTCGTCCTCTCCCCCGGCACCCCGTTGCTCACCGCGGCCAGCCCGTCCGGGACGGTCACCTCGATGTCGTACGTGGCCTTGTCCGACGGGTGGTCGTTGACCGGGAACCAGGTGGCCGCCGACCAGGGCTGCCCGAGCGCGATCGCGCCGTCGGCGGTGTGCAGGAACCCGCCGGTGCCGAGCTGCCCGTCGGCCTTCGCGGTCGGCACGCCCGAGTAGTCCACCTCGACCGCGAACTGCCGGCCCTGCGGGAGCCCGTGGCGCGGGGTCACCACCAGCTCGTCGCCGTCGCGCCGGTGCTCGGTGCGGGTGCCGCCCATCGTGACCGCGGCGACGTCGAGGCCGGCGAGGTCGAGGGTGAACCGGGACAGCCCGTGCACCGCCGTCGCCACGACCTTCGCCCGCCCGGTCAACCGGTCGGTCGCCGGGTCGTACCGGACCGCCAGGCGGTAGTGCGAGACGTCGTACCCGCCGTTTCCGGCGCCCGGCACGTACGGGTCGGCGAGGTCGACGCTGCCCGGGCGCAGACCGTCGCGCCCGCCCCGCCGGTCGGCGGCATCGGTGGTGCAGGCGACCAGCAGCGCGAGCGCCGCCGCCACGGCGACGAGCGTCGGGCGGATCCGGGCAGGAGTACGACGCACCGGCCGAGCCTATCGGCGCGACCGGTGCGTGCGGTGCTTCTTCGTGCGGTCAGCGGTCGAGGACCAGGCCGACCTTCTGGAACTCCTTGAGGTCGCGGTAGCCGCACTTGGCCATCGCCCGGCGCAGCCCGCCGAAGAGGTTGAGCTGGCCGTCCGGCTCGTCCGCCGGGCCGAAGAGCAGCTGCTCCATCGACCCCAGCGGCTCGCCGGCCACCTCGAACGCGCCCCGGGGCAGCGACGGGTGGCTGGCGGCGGAGTGCCACCAGGCGCCGCCGGCCGGCGCCTCCGCGCAGAGCGACAGCGGCTCGCCGAGCATCACCGCGTCCGCGCCGCAGCCGAGGGCCTTCGCGATGTCGCCCGAGGTCTGGATGTCGCCGTCGGCGATCAGGTGCACGTACCGGCCGCCGGTCTCGTCGAGGTAGTCCCGGCGGGCCGCGGCGGCGTCGGCGATCGCGGTCGCCATCGGCACCCGGATGCCGAGCACGGAGTCCGTGGTCGACCAGTCGTCGCCGCCGATGCCGACGATCACCCCGGCCGCGCCGGTGCGCATCAGGTGCAGCGCCGTCTTGTAGTCCGTGCAGCCGCCGACGATGACCGGGAGGTCCAGGTCGGCGATGAACTCCTTGAGGTTCAGCGGCTCCTCGGTGGTGGAGACGTGCTCGGCCGAGACGATGGTGCCCTGGATGACCAGGATGTCCACGCCGGCGTCGAGGATCACCGGGGCCAGCGCCAGGGTGTGCTGCGGGCTGACCCGGACGGCCACCGTCCCGCCGCCGGCGCGCAGCTCACGGACCCGCTCGGCGATCAGGTCGGGGCGGATCGGCTCCGCGTAAAACTCCTGGAGCCGCTTGGTGGCACGGGCGTCCTCGCCCAGCGCGGACAGCTCCTCCAGGACCTTCGTCGGGTTCTCGTAGCGGGTCCACAGGCCCTCGACGTTGAGCACGCCGAGACCCCCGAGCTGGCCGAGCCGGACGGCGGACGCCGGGCTCATCGTCGCGTCGGAGGGGTGCCCGACGCAGGGGATGCCGAACTGGTACGCGTCGAGCTGCCAGGCGGTGGATACGTCGTCGACGTCCCGCGTCCGGCGGCTCGGCACGATGGCGATGTCGTCCAGGTGGTAACCGCGCTGCGCGGTCTTGCCCAGCCCGATCTCGACCACGTCACGCATGGGGGACTCCAGTTGTCACAGGGGGGATGGTCAGCGGGAGTGGTAGTTGGGCGCCTCGACCGTCATCTGGATGTCGTGCGGGTGGCTCTCCTTGAGCCCGGCCGCCGTGATCCGGATGAGCTGACCGCGGCGGTGCAGCTCGGGGATGCTCTCCGCGCCGATGTACCCCATCGCCGCGCGCAGCCCGCCGATGAGCTGGTGGGCGACGGCGGACAGCGGGCCGCGGTAGGGCACCTGGCCCTCGACGCCCTCGGGGACCAGCTTGTCCTCGGCGAGCACGTCCTGCTGGAAGTAGCGGTCCTTCGAGTAGGACTTGGCCTGGCCCCGGGACTGCATCGCGCCGAGCGAGCCCATGCCCCGGTACGCCTTGTACTGCTTGCCGTTGATGAAGATCAGCTCGCCGGGGCTCTCCTCGCAGCCGGCCAGCAGGCTGCCGAGCATCACCGTGTCGGCGCCCGCGACCAGCGCCTTGGCGATGTCGCCCGAGTACTGGATGCCGCCGTCGCCGATCACGGGGACGCCGGCCGGCCGCGCGGCGCGGGCGGCCTCCATGATCGCGGTGATCTGCGGTACGCCGACCCCGGCGACGATCCGGGTGGTGCAGATGGCACCCGGGCCGACCCCGACCTTCACGCCGTCGGCGCCCGCGTCGACCAGCGCCTTCGCGCCGGCGTACGTGGCCACGTTGCCGCCGACGATGTCGATCGTGACGTCCTTCTTGAGCTGGCGGACCATGTCCAGCACCGCCCGCTGGTGGCCGTGCGCGGTGTCCACGATCAGCACGTCGACGCCCGCGTCGACCAGCGCCCGCGCCCGCTTGTACGCGTCGTCGCCCACCCCGACGGCGGCGGCGACCCGCAGCCGGCCGGCGTCGTCCTTGGTGGCGTTCGGGTACTGCTCGCTCTTGGTGAAGTCCTTGACCGTGATCAGCCCGCGCAGCCGGCCCGACTCGTCGACGATCGGCAGCTTCTCGACCTTGTGCTGGCGCAGCAGGCCCAGGGCGTCGTCCTTGCTCACCCCGACCGAGGCGGTGATCAGCGGGGTGCGGGTCATGATCTCGCGGACCGGGGTGGCCGGGTCGGAGACGAAGCGCATGTCGCGGTTGGTGACGATGCCGACCAGCTGGCCCTCGCCGTCCACCACGGGCACGCCGGAGATGCGGTAGCGCCCGCAGAGCGCGTCGACGTCCCGCAGGGTGTCGTTGGGGCTGGCGGTCACCGGGTTGGTGATCATGCCGGACTCGGAGCGCTTGACCAGGTCGACCTGGAGGGCCTGGTCCTCCAGGGAGAGGTTGCGGTGCAGCACGCCGATGCCGCCCTGGCGGGCCATCGCGATCGCCATCCGCGCCTCGGTCACCGTGTCCATCGCGCTGGAGAGCAGCGGGACGCTCAGGTTGATGTTGCGGGTCAGCTTCGTCACCGTGTTGACCCGGCTGGGCACCACGTCCGACTCGCCCGGCTGGAGCAGCACGTCGTCGAAGGTCAGGCCGAGCGGGACCACCCGGGCCGAGCCGGCGGGCAACTCCGGCAGGTGGCCGCCCAGCTCGCCGCTGTCGGCGGCGGTCGGCAGATCGGTGCTGGGCGAAATTTCCACGATTGCTCCCCTGAGCTGCTCGGACGGGCTTCAGCGAGGTGGCGCGGGCGGGCGCCGGCGCACGCCGGGTGACTGCGCGTCGTCCCATCGTACCCACTGACCTGGGCCGCCCCCGCCGGTGGCGGCGCAGGTCACCGACGGCCCGGGGGCGGACGCGGCCCCGGCGTTGGGTCTACGGTGAGGGGGTGCACGACGAGCCCATCGACCCCTTCAACGGCGACCCGGCCGACCCGGCCGCCGGTCTGCACGATCCGGGCGACGACGCCCCGCTCGACCCGCTGACCGACGTCGAGCGGCAGGACGTGCTGGAGGACCTCGCCGACCTGGAGATCTACCAGGCGCTGCTGGCGCCGATCGGGGTGCGCGGGCTGGTCATCGAGTGCGAGGACTGCCGGGAGCCGCACTACTTCGACTGGGACCTGCTCCGGGGCAACCTGCGTCACCTGCTCAGCTCCGGGCGGCCCCGGGTGCACGAGCCGGCCTACGACCCCGACCCGGACCACTACGTCACCTGGGACTACGCCCGGGGCTACGCGGACGGCGTGCACGACACCCTGACCGAGGGCTCGGACGAGGAGCCCGGCACGGAGAGCTGAGGCACGGCCGCCGCCGCGGGGGCACCGGCCGCCGGCCACCCCCGACAGTTCACCGGCCCGGCACCGCACGCTCGGCACCGAGCGGCAGCGGGCGGCCGCGCTCGCCAGCCCATCGGCCCGGCGTCCCGGGCCCAGGCCACCGGCCCGGTATTCCGGGCTCAGGCCACCAGCCCGGCCCGGAAACCGGCGGCCACGGCGTGCGCGCGGTCCCGGGCGCCGAGCTTGCGGAACAGCCGGCGGGCGTGGGTCTTCACCGTGTCCTCCGAGACGAACAGTTCGCGGCCGATCTCGGCGTTGCTCTTGCCCTCCGCCATGCCGAGCAGCACCTGGAGTTCGCGCTCGGTCAGCCCGATCTGGGACCGGCCGCCACGCGCGCCGGGCGCGCCCCGCTGCCCCGCGGGCACCGACTCCGCCGGCTCACCGGCCGGGTCGGCCGGGTCGGCGGGGTCGTCGCCGCGTTGCGCCGGCACCACGGTCGGCGCGCCGCCCGCGCCGTCCGCGGACGGGGTCGACCAGGCGGGGCCCGGGTCGGCCGGCGGCCGGCCGGCCGGGGTGGCGCGGGCGGGCCCGCCGACCGCCGCGGTGTCCCGCGCCGGGTCGGTGATCCGGCTCCGGGTCGCCCGGCCGGGGGCGACGAGCAGCAGCAGGGCCTTGGCCACCGCGCTGGTCAGGTCGTGGTCCGCGCCCTGGATCAGGCCCCGGGCGCCGGCGCTGATGGTGGCGGCGGCCGCCTCCGACTCCTCGGTGCCGAGCAGCAGCACGGAGGCCTGCGGCGCGCGGGCGAGCACCCGGCGCACGAAGCCCGCGCTGTCCGGCCGGGTGAGGGCCGTGTCCGCCAGCACCACGTCGGCCGGACGCTCGGCCAGACGCAACATCACCTCGGGATCGGAGACGGCGGTCCGCACGACGGCGGACAGCCCGAGCCGGGCCGCCGCGGACGTCAGATGCTGCGCCGCAAGCGGTGTCCGAACGCACACGAGAACCGTACGCACAGTGGTCTCCTCTCCGCCCACGAGCAGACCATGACCGAGTCCGGTCGCGAGGAGGTTCCCGGCAATCCTCCGAACTTTTCCGACAAGTAGGGCATATGCCGCTAGTTGCCCGAGGTTTTCGATCACCGATGTGTGAGCCGGGAAAAGCTCGGGTACGGAGCATCCAGGCCGGAAACGGCGCGCCTGCGCGGACCGCCGCCCGGACGCCGGTTCACATGGATCTCCGCGGTGCCGCGCGGGAGGAGGGGTGCTGATGTCGAACGTACGTAGACTGCCCGGACCCATCGTCGATCTCTGGGACTGGCAGCGGCTCGGTGCCTGCCGGGGCCGGGACAGCGCACAGTTCTTCCATCCCGACGGCGAGCGCGGCTCGTCGCGCCTGCGCCGCGAGTCCGGCGCCAAGGCCGTCTGCCGCACCTGCCCCGTCCGGGCCGAGTGCGCCGCGCACGCCCTCTCCGTCCGGGAGCCGTACGGCGTGTGGGGCGGCTTCAGCGAGTCCGAGCGGCTGCGGCTGCTCGCCGTCGGCTGGGAGGACCTGGCCGACCGCCGCCAGACCCGGGTCGACATCGCCCGCCTGGAGGCCCGCCTGGGCCGGCCGCACAAGTCGACCGTCCCGGCCCAGCGCAAGATCGCCTGAGCCCGGCCACCCGAGGACCACGCCGACGCCGCGCCCCCGCCCGGGGCGCGGCGTCGCGCCGTCCCAGGTCCACGGGCGGCGCGCCGCCGGCGCCCTTTCTTTTCGTCCCGAGCAGGAAGGAACCCCGATCGTGTACGTCGTGAGCAGGCAGG